>NZ_DAIUJO010000028.1:0-32966 GCF_036848755.1 Sinomonas sp.
AGAGGGCCTCGCAGAAGTAGAACTCGCTGTAGGCGCTCTGCCACATGAGGAAGCCGGATAGCCGCTGCTCTCCCGAGGTCCGAATCACGAGGTCCGGGTCCGGCTGCCCTGCGGTATAGAGGAACCGCGAGATGTCGTCGACGTCGAGCCGTTCAGCGAGCGCTCCGATGTCTTCGCCGCGGGCCAGCGCGTCCCTCAGGAGGTCGCGCACGGCGTCGACGATCTCGCGGCGCCCTCCGTAGCCGACGGCGACGTTGACGTGGAGGGGTTCGGAGGGGCTCGGCTTCGCCGTGAGGCGCGCGAGGCGCTCGGCAAGGTGGTCCGGGAGGAGCTCGGGTGCTCCCATGGCGTGGACGGAGACCTTCGGGTCGTCATCGAGCCGGTCCAGCGTCTCGGCAATGATCTCGGTGAGCTCTGCAAGCTCATCGCTCGAGCGGTTCATATTGTCCGTCGAGAGCATGTACAGGGTCACGACACGGACCCCGAGCTCGCGGCACCAGCCGAGGAATTCATGGATCTTGTCGGCACCCGCCCGATGGCCCTGGGCTGTGGGTGCGTTGAACTGCCGCGCCCAGCGGCGGTTGCCGTCCACCATGACCCCGATGTGAGCCGGGATGCTCTCGGGCGTCAGGACCCGCTGGAGCCGGCGCTCGTAGTAGCCGTAGAGGAAGCCGGGAAGCTCCATTCGGTCCTTCCCCTGCCGGCGCTTCCCGATCACGGCGCCGACCCCAACCGGGGCTTCGGGTGCGGCGAAGCCGTGCCCCGACTCGACGTCGGGGCGACGCACCAGAGTCTCGGCCACCGCTCACGCATGGCCCCCAGCCTACCGGCAGGGAGGGATGCAGCGGCGCTGACCCACCCGCACGACGGACCGGGACCAGGATCCTACCGTCGAGTAACTTAGACTCATGCAAGCTAGACTCGAAGCATGCGGCAGCACGAGGTGACCCGCGCCGAACTCTTGGCACTGAAGCCTTCGTGGCGGGGCTGGATCCACACCGTTGCCGCGCCTATCGCCCTCGTGGCGGGCATCGTTCTCGTCGCCCTGGCACCGACCGCAGACCGAAAGATCGCCTGCGCCGTCTACGCCTTCACCGGCCTCGCGCTGTTCAGCGTTTCGGCGGTCTACCACCGCGGCAATTGGTCGCCGCGCGTGAAAGCGGTCCTCAAGCGGATCGACCACACGAACATCATGCTTGTCATCGCGGGCACCTACACTCCGCTCTCATGGGTGCTTCTTCCGCGCCCCACGGCGATCGGCCTCCTCGTCGCGGTCTGGTCCGCCGCGGTGCTCGGTGTGCTCTTCCGCGTCATCTGGATGACCGCACCGCGATGGCTCTATGTGCCGATCTACATCGCTCTCGGCTGCGCGGCGCTCCTGTTCCTCCCCGATTTCTTCAGGGCGAACCTCCCCGCCGCGATCCTTGTCTGCGTGGGCGGAGCCTTCTACATCGCGGGCGCCGTCTTCTACGGGATCCGCCGGCCCAACTTCAGCTGGCGCCACTTCGGCTTCCACGAGTTCTTCCACGCCTTCACGGTCGCCGGATTCGCCGTGCACTTCGTCGCGATCATGGTCGCGATACTCGGTGCCCCGGGACTCTGACGCAGGTCATCGGCGGCGCGCAGGTCAGCCTCCTGCCCTCACCTGCTCGGCCAGTTCCTCGGCCCTCCCCACTGGGAGCCGGCATGCGAAGTTCCGGCACACGTACGCGAGGGGCGCCCCGTCGGGGGCCGACGCTCGCCCGGCGAGCAGCGGGACGGTTCCGTCTGCGGACCGAGGCTCGCCGACGGCGATGACTCGCCCTGGGCTGGGCGCTGCCCATGCCTCGGCCAGGAGGCGACGCCGGGCCTCGCCGGGGGCGCCGACGACGGCGATCTCGAGCGGACCCATCAGTGCAGCCTCGGCCACGGCAAGGAGCCATCCGGCCACTCTGGGCCCTTGGGCGAGCACCCGGGGCAGCCCGGAGAGGATCGATGCAGCGAGCGAACGGTCCTCGGTGGAGCCGCTGTAGGCCGCGCGCGCCAGAAGGACGCCCGCGAACAACGAGGCTCCGCTCGGCGTCTCGGTGTCGTGCGGGTCGAGCGTGCGGGCTCCGGCGAGGGCGGCGCGGACACCCGCCGACTGCTCTCCGGGTGCCGCCGCCTCGTCCGAGAGCAAACCGTCCGCGATGAAGCGCTCGGTGACGGCGTCGACAAGCTGCTCCGCCCACTTGTACCAGCGTTCCTCGCCGGTTGCTGCGTAGAGCGTGAACGCGCCCTCGGCGCAGGCGGCGTAGTCGGCCAGGAGCCCCTCGATCCCCGCTGCCGAGCCCCCGTGCGACACTCGGAGGAGCCGCTCCCCGTCCCAATGAACCGTCGCGAGAAGCTCGGCGGTGCGACGCGCCTCGTCGAGGAGTTCGGGTCTCTCGAGCGCCCACGCCGCGTCCGCAAGGGCCGCGACGGCGAGTCCGTTCCAGCCCGCGACCACCTTGTCGTCCCGCCCCGGCGGGGTACGGCCGGCCCGGACGGCGACGAGCGCCGCCCGGTGACGTTCGAGGACCTTGCGAGTTTCCGGGCCGAGCTCGCGGCCCGCGTGGAGAGGGGCGGCGCTGTCGGCGTGCGCACCGCCGGGGAGCCCGAAGGCCGAGGCGAGGCGCGCGGCGTCGTCCGCGTTCTCACCGCCCAGAGCCTCGGCGAGCTCCCGCCTGGTCCACACGTAGTAGCCCCCCTCGACGCTGCGGCCGTCACGTTCGGAGTCGGCGTCGAGCGACGACGCGAAGCCGCCCCCAGGGAGGCCAAGCTCCCGGACGAGCCAGTCCGCCGTCAGGCTCGCGGCACCACGTGCCTCCCCGAGGGGGAAAACGTCGGAGCCGCCGAGGCGCACCCAGCGTGCGAGCACCCGCAGAAGCTGGGCGTTGTCGTAGAGCATCTTCTCGTAGTGCGGGAGAGACCAGTCCCCCGCCACCGAATACCGGGCGAATCCACCACCGAGCGTGTCGAAGAGTGCCGAGCGGCACATGGATGCGAGTGTCCGGCCGGCGATTCCGCGGGCGACCTCGGCGCTTTCGCTGCCCGAAGACGCTCCGGCCGCGTGGCGGATGAGGAATTCGAGAACGGGCGACGGCGGGAACTTGGGCGCGCCGCCGAAGCCGGCATGCTCGGGGTCCTCGATGCGGGCCAGCCCAGCGACGGCGGCCTCGAGCGTCTGAGGATCGACACCGGGCGGCTGGGGATCGACACCGGCCGCGAGGGTCCCGACGTCGAGGAGGTGGGCCGAGAACACCCCGCCGAGACCCTCGGCAAGCGCCGCCGCCTGCTGTTCGACAGCCTCGCGGCGCTCGGTCCAGGCCTCCCACACCGCGTCGAGAATCTGACGGAAGCTGGGGCGCCCCGGGTATGGCATCGGCGGAAAATAGGTGCCAGCGTAGAAGGCCCGTCCGTCGGGAAGGGCGAAGATGCTCAGGGGCCAGCCGCCCTGACCGCTCATGGCCTGGCAGGCCGCCATGTAGACGGCGTCGACGTCGGGACGCTCCTCGCGGTCCACCTTGATGCTCACGAACCGCTCGTTCAGCACCGCTGCCGTCGCGAGGTCCTCGAATGACTCGTGGGCCATGACGTGGCACCAGTGGCAGGCGGCGTAGCCGATCGAGACGAAGACTGGGACGCCGCGGCGCTTGGCTTCGGCGAAGGCCTCATCCCCGTACGGCTGCCAGTCGACGGGATTCGCCGCGTGCTGCCGGAGATACGCCGAGGGACTCCCGGCTAGTCGGTTCGCCATACCCCTGAGTCTCCCCCGGAACGGGCCGAGTACACAGCCGAGGTCCCGGGCGGATGTGCCTAGCGCGGGGCCTTGGGGCCGCGGCCGGGGGAGGTCCCGTCCTCAGACACAGCACCGTCGGCCGCGGCCGCGGAATCCGAAGCCCCGTCTTCGCCAGCGTCGTCGGCGTCCTCGCGGACCTCGGGCGTCTCGCCGGCGGCGCGCTCCTCCTCGACCTGGCTGCGATACCGGACGCGGCGGAGACGCCGGACCATGTCCACGATGAGGAACAGCATGAGGACGACGATGAACGCGGTCGAGAGGAAACCCCAGATTCCCGGGGTGATCTGGTCATCGGTCAGGCCCGGGCGAAGAGTCCCCGAATCGGTCGGGCTGGGCGTGGCGGCGAGGGCCAGAAGCAGAGAATGCACCCAACAATCCTAGCGTGCGGAACTATCGCAGCCCGGCGAAGAGATCCGTCTCCGTCCGACCGTCAGCGGGGTAGCCCACCGAGGACGAGACGAGCGAGTAGTCCTCCCAGGGCCACAGGCGCTGCCGAAGCTCGAGCGAGACCGCGAAGAACGAACCGTTCGGGTCGACCTGGGACGCATGGGCGGCGAGCGCACGGTCGCGGATCTCGAAGTACTCGCCGCACTCGATCTGGGTCGTCACGGGGTGCCTGGCTGCCCACGGATGGTGGCCTTCGGCGTCGTCCTCCGTCGCCGAGGCGACCCAGCGTGCGTAGGGCGATTCGAGGCCAGCCTCGAGCAGCGCGCGGTGGAAGGTCTCGTACTTGCGGACGTTGAAGGGCACGTCGTAGTAGAGCTTCGACGGCGCCCAGGGCTCGCCCGCGTCCGGGTACTCGTCCTCGAGCGGGGCCGCACGGAAAGCCTCGACCGCAACGCGATGGGCCATGATGTGGTCCGGGTGCGGATAACCGCCGTTCTCGTCATAGGAGACGACGACGTGGGGCCGGAACTCCCGCACGAGGCGCACGAGCGGCGCGGCGGCCTGATGCAGCGGGAAGGTCGCAAACGCACCCCAGGGCAACGGCGGCAGCGGGTCGCCCTCGGGCAGGCCCGAGTCGGTGAATCCGAGCCAACGGTGCTGTATGCCGATGATGCGCTGCGCCTCGGCCATCTCGAGCCTCCGGACCCCGCCCATATCCCGGTCCGCGTGGGGGTGTCCGAGGAGGGCAGGGTTCTGGATGTCCCCTCGGGATCCGTCTGTACAGCTCACCACCATGACCTCGTGTCCCTCGGAGAGGTACTTGGCCATCATCGGGGCACCCTTGCTGGACTCGTCGTCGGGGTGCGCATGGACGGCGAGCAGGCGGAGCGGGTCGTTACCTACAGACACGTCTCCTAGAATAGTCAGGTGACTCAAAGCCCCGGAGCAGCAGCCGACTCGCGGCCCGCCCATGGCGGCAGCGCGCGGTATGGCGACCGCTACGGCGCGCCGCGCCGCAAGCTGACAAAGCGCGCCGGGCTGGTCCTCTCCGCCGTCGCGCTCGTCGTCGTCGTCATCGGGGTCGCCGTGTTCGCGTGGAGCGGAAACGCCCAGACCGTCTCCTTCAAGGACGTGAACTTCACGACTCCGGACGCGTGGCATGCGACCGAGGACATCCAGGTCACCAAGGAGGCGTCCCAGACCGCCTACTGCACCGTGAAGGCGCTCGACAGCTCGTTCGGGGTCGTCGGCTGGAAACAGCTGGAATTCGGGCCGGTCCCGGGTGCTTCCGGCGAGGTGACCCAGCAGGCGCACGTGGCGCTTCGCACGCAGAGCGAGGCTGTCTCCGTCTCGATCGACTCGTGCTGGATCGCGGGCACCTGACGAGCCCGGTCCATCCCGTTCGACGCTTGGGCGTGTGACACGCGCCTCAGTCCAGCTTGGGATCGCCTGACTCGCTCACTACAATGGACTAATACCCAATGCCCCGTCGGTGGCAGCAGGCGCACCGGGTCCCACCCGGTCGCCGCAGCACTCCGGCGGGGTCTTTGCATGGAAGGCCGTGCAGGAACGTGCACGGATTGATGGAGGAGACGAGATGACCACCACCCACCATGGCGGCGCATGGCTCACGCAGGAGGCGTACGACCGCCTGAAGGCCGAGCTTGACCACCTCTCAGGTGCCGGCCGTCACGAGATCGTCGAGAGGATCGAGGCGGCCCGCCAGGAGGGCGACCTCAAGGAGAACGGCGGCTACCACGCGGCCAAGGAGGAGCAGGGCAAGATCGAAGCCCGCATCCGCCAACTGCAGGAGCTCCTCCGCAACGCACAGGTCGGCGAGAAGCCCGCCGACGACGGCGTCGTCGAGCCCGGCATGCTCGTCGTGGCCAAGATCGCCGGCGACGAGGAGCGGTTCCTTCTCGGCTCGCGCGAGATCGCGGGCGACGCCGAGATCGACGTCTTCAGCGAGAAGTCGCCGCTCGGTGCAGCGATCATCGGGCACAAGCAGGGCGAGAAGCTCTCCTACACTGCGCCCAACGGCAAGGAGATCAAGGTCGAGATCATCTCGGCCACCCCGTACGCGGGCTGATCGCGGGTGCCGTCCCGGCACCCTTCAGCGCGGCCGCGGGCAGCGGCGGTGTGCAGAGCGACAGACGACGGCGGCGCCGACCCTTCGAGGGGTGGGGCGCCGCCGTCGTGCGTGGGCGAGTCGCGGGATTCAGTCCCCGTCCTCTGGCGCGCGGCATACTCTGGCGCGCAGCCCACTCTGGTGCGCACCTACCTTGGCGCGCCCCTACCCTGGCGCGCCAGATCAGACGGTCAGACGTGGATGACGATCGGCTGGAAGCCCTCGGCGCGCAAGGCCTCGAGGACCTGGTCCGAGTGCTGATGGCCCTTCGTCTCCATGTCGATCGTGATCGCGACGTCGCCCATGGCGATGGAACCGCCCACCCGCGTGTGGTCGACGCCGGTGACGTTTGCGTCGTTCTCCGCGATGATGCGCGAGATGGTGGCGAGAGAGCCGGGGCGGTCGTCGAGCATCATGCGCACCGTCAGGAATCGTCCCGCGGCGGAGAGGCCGCGCTGGATCACCTTGAGCATGAGCATCGGGTCGATGTTGCCGCCCGAGAGGATGACGGCGGTCTTCTTGGCGTTGATCCCCAGTTCGGCGAGCTTGCCGTCCATGAGCGCTGCGACGCCGACGGCCCCTGCGGGCTCGACGACGAGCTTGGCCCGCTCGAGGAGGAAGATGAGCGCCCGTGCGAGGGAATCCTCGCTCACGGTCACGACGTCGTCGACCAGTTCGCGGATGATGCTGAACGGGATCTGGCCGGGAAGCCCGACGGCGATGCCGTCCGCCATGGTGGCGACCTTCTGGAGCGGTACGACCGCATCGGCGGCGAGCGACGGCGGGTAGGCGGCCGCGTTCTCCGCCTGCACGCCGATCACGCGGATGTCGCGGCCGAGTTGCGCCGCTCTGGCCTTGACGGCCACGGCTACGCCCGCGAGGAGGCCCCCGCCCCCGACGCCCATGAGGATCGTGTCCACATCGGGAATCTGCTCGAGGATCTCGAGGCCCACCGTGCCCTGGCCCGCCACGACGTCGACGTTGTCGAAGGGGTGGACGAACACCGCGCCCGTCTCCTCCGCGTAGCGCTTCGCCTCGGCGAGCGCTTCGTCGACGTTGTGACCATGCAGGATGACCTCAGCGCCGTGGCTCCGCGTAGCCTGGAGCTTGGGGAGGGCGACGCCGAGCGGCATATAGATGCGGGCCCTGATTCCGAGGCGCTTCGCGGCGACGGCGACGCCTTGGGCATGGTTGCCGGCGGAGGCCGCGACGACACCGAGCGCCCGCTCCTCAGCACTCAGCCGGGCCATGCGCACATAGGCGCCGCGCACCTTGAACGAGCCGGCCCGCTGAAGGTTCTCACACTTGAAGAAGACATCGGAGCCGACCATCTGGCCGAGGGCCCTCGACGTCTCGATCGGAGTCCTGGCAATAATGCCCTCGAGCAGCTCCTGTGCAGCAAGGACATCGTCCAGCGTCACAGCGAGGGTCGAGAGGACATTCATCGGTCCGGCTCCTAGGGTGTTTCGTCAGGATGTTTCGTCAGGATTCTTCGGCGCCGAGCCCGCGGAGGGAGCCTCCGGCAGGGTCAGCGCTCTATCAGTTTCCCATGCGCGGGCTGAGATGAAGCGAACGGCGGAGTTTGCGACGGCGAGGGTGGGCACCGCGAAGAGGGCGCCCGGGATGCCCGCGAGGTAGGAGCCTGCCGCGACGCTGAGGACGACGGCCACCGGGTGCAGGGCGACGGCGCGTCCCATGACGAGCGGCTGCAGGATGTGGCTTTCCAGCTGCTGCACCGCGACGACAACCGCCAGCATGACCATGGCGTTGACGAAGCCGTTCGCAACAAGCGCCAGCAGGACGGCGACCGCGCCGCTCACGAGGGCTCCGACCACGGGGATGAAGGAGGAAACGAACACGAGGATCCCGAGCGGGAGGGCGAGCGGGACGCCGAGGATCGCGGCGCCCGCGCCGATCCCGACGGCGTCGACCGCCGCGACGAGGACCTGGACCCGGACGTAGCTCACGAGCGAGACCCACCCGGCCCGTCCCGCGCCGTCGGTCGCCGCTCGCGCGGCCCGCGGAAGCAGCCCGACGAGGAACATCCAGATGCGTTCGCCCTCGAGCAGGAAGAAGACGAGGACGAACAGCGCGATGAGCGCGCCCGTGATGATGTGCCCGGCCGAGCTGCCGACGCTCAGGACCCCGTTGAGCAGCCCGCTCTGGTTGTTATGGAGCAGGTTCTTGCCGTTGTCGATGTAGGTCTGGAGCTGCGAGGCCGTGATCTGGAGTGGGCCCTCGGCGAGCCACCTCTGCACCTCGGTCAGGCCTGCGAGCGCTTGGTCCCAGAGCTGCACCAGGCCGGCGGAGATCTGGCGCCCCACGAGCGTCAGAAGCCCCACGACGATCCCGATGAAGCCGAGCTCCGTCAGGGCGACGGCGAGGCCGCGCGGGACTCGGGCGCGGCGCAGCCATGCAACCACGGGGCCAAGCAGGCCAGCGAGGAGCGCCGCCACGAGCAGGGGGATCACGAGGAAGCTCAGGTGCGCGAGCCCCCAGAGGGCAGCGCTCGCGACGGCGAGGATGATCGCGAGGCGCCACGACCACGCGGCGGCGAGGCGCAGCGAGAAGGGCAGATCGGCGTCGGTCACGCGTCGCTGAATTTCTCGGCGCTGGAATTCTCGGCGCTGAGATTCCCGCCGTTGAGATTCTCGCCGTTGAGATTCCCGGGCTTGGGCTTCCCGGGCTTGGGCTGGCGCACGATCGGCGTGGGTCGGCAGATCCCCGGGAAGCGGGGAAGGTTCAGGGGCGTCGGTCCGGGGTGCGTCGGAGGCGTCCATCCCCCCATCCTGTCATCCCGGCCGCGTTCAGAGCGCCGCCCCGATCCCCCATTCCATCGCCGTCTCCTCACCCGGGGCGAGCCAGCCGAGGCCCTCTCCGCTGTTGAAGGCGTTGGCCGGTCCGGTCTGCGGCTCGAGGGCGACGGCGACTTCACGGCCTGGGTAACGCCGCGTCACGAACACGTGCGTGTAGGGGCAGCGATCGTCCTGCCACAGCCACACAGCGCGCCCATCCGGGGCCGTGAGCGTCGCCCGGGCGATGCCGTCCTGGAAGGCGAGATCGGTGTACGCCGAGTCGAGGTCGAGAGTGCCCACGCGACGGCCAGCCGAGAGGTCCCACTCCCCTGCCACCGGCGCCGCCGAGCGCGGGATGAGCCGCTCGTCGGTCACGAGGCGGCCCGCGGCGCGCACCGTCAGCGTGAGCTCGCGGGTCTCGACATCGCCGAGCCGGAGGTACGGATGCGCACCGAGCACGAACGGCGCAGGACGCCCGGAGTCGTTGGCGAGGGTCTGGCGGACGCGGAGGCCGCCGTCGTCGTCTATTCGGTACTCCACACGGTGCCGCACCAGAAACGGATAGCCGTGCTGCGGGAAGACCGTACCCTCGAGCACCACGCTGTCTTCGCGATGCTCGAGGAGCTCGTAGCCCGTGTTGCGGAGCAGACCATGGCTTGCGTTGTTCTTCGACGGCTCCGTGATGTCGAGCTGCTGGACCGCCCCGTCGAGGATCCATCGGCCGTCCTCGATCCGATTGGCCCACGGCGCCAGCGTGATGCCGACGGCGCCGGGCGGGATCTGGTGGTCGGCGTAGGTTTCCGTGAGCTGCGTGCCGGCCATCTCGAACGAGCGGAGGCCGGCGGCGAGTTCGGTGACGACCGCGGCGCTTCCCTTCCGTGCAAGACGATACTGACGGCCGGTCGCGCTCGTGCGACGGGTGAGGGCCGGACGGGTTCCACTCATGGTTCACCACGTTAGCGCCCTCTTGCCCTTCCGTTCTCGCCGCGCCTCTCACTGGGCCTCTCAGCGCGCCCCCTCACTGTGCCTCTCACTGTGCCTCTCACTGTGCGAGCCTCCCGCTCGGCCCAGAGAAGTCGACCCTTCCGTTCTCGGACCAGAAATGTTATGTTTTGTGAGAAAAGTTGAGTTGCTGTGAATCGCAGTTGGAGGCAACTGCTGGCAGCTTGCAAGAGTGCAGGGGGACGACCGTGCTGGCAGCAGAACGCCATGCTCGCATTGTGGCGGAGCTTGAGAAGCGAGAGGCGGTCAGGGTCGCGGAGCTTGCGGCCTCGCTCTCGGTTTCCGAGATGACGATCCGCCGGGACATCGAGCAGCTCGAGAATCTCGGACTCGCCCGGCGGGTTCACGGCGGCGCGGCCAGAGTGGTCGACTTCGCGTTCGCCGAGCCTGGCTTCGAGGTCAAGTTCGGGCATCACGCAGACACCAAGTCGGCGATCGCGCGGGAGGCGGTCGCACTCGTCCGACCCGGCTCGACGCTCTTCGTCACTGCTGGCACGACCACTTTCGCCCTCGCGAAGCTCCTTCCCACCGTCCCCGACCTCACGGTGGCCACCAACTCGATCAAAGTGGCCGAAGCGCTCGGGCACTCGGTTCGCACGATCCTCACCGGCGGCGAGCGCACGCCGTCCGAGGCGCTCGTGGGCCCGCTCGCGACTGCGTCGCTCGCCCGGCTCCATGTCGAAATCTGCTTCATGGGTGTCCACGGACTGCATCCGCGGGGTGGCCTCACGACCCCCAACCTCCTCGAGGCCGAGACGAACCGGGCGGCAGCCGATGCGGCAGCCCGCCTCGTCGTCCTGGCGGACAGCACCAAGTACGGACTCCTGAGCCTCGCCCAGATCTCCCCGCTCGAGCGAGCAGACACGCTCATCTCGGACACCGGTCTCTCCGACGTAGCGCGCCGCGAACTCGACGACCGGATTCCCCACGTCATCCTTGCCGACACCTCCACTGCTGGGAGCCACGCATGAGCACAGCCGCCGGCCTTTCCGCCGTCACGCGAAGCACGCTCGCGGACGGTCGCGAGCTCATCTACTTCGATGATCCTGGGACTCCCCGGCGCGCGCCCGTGCCGGACGCGCGGGACCTGCCGCCCCGGCCCGAGCCCGGGGAGCTGCGCTACGACGCGCTCAGCGGCGACTGGGTTGCCGTCGCCGCCCACCGCCAGACGCGGACCCACCTTCCGCCTGCCGACGCGTGCCCGCTGTGCCCGAGCACGCCGACGTTCGCGTCCGAAATCCCCGATCCCGACTACGACGTCGTCGTCTTCGAGAACCGCTTCCCGTCGCTCGGGCCCACGCTTGCGGAGCTCCCTGCCGCCCTCCCGTGGGGTGAGACCGTGGCCGCCGCGGGCCGATGCGAGGTCGTCGCCTTCACGTCGGAGCACTCGGGCTCCTTCGCCGCGCTCCCCTACACCCGCGCGCGCACCGTGGTCGAGGCGTGGGCACACCGCACAGCCGCTCTGAGCGCGCTCCCGGGGATCCGGCAGGTGTTCCCGTTCGAGAACCGGGGCGCCCAGATCGGCGTCACACTGCACCATCCCCACGGCCAGATCTACGCGTACCCCTATCTCACCCCGCGTGGAGCGCAGCTCGCCGAGGCTGCCCGCCGCCATTTCGATGCGACCGATGGGACGCAGACTCTGCTCGGATCCCTCCTCGACCGGGAACGCTCAGACGGGGCCCGCATGGTCCTCGAGGGCGAGCACTTCAGCGCGTACGTCCCGTTCGCGGCGCGCTGGCCTGTCGAAGTGCATCTGGTCCCGCACCGCCACGTCGCCGACTTCGCTGGCCTCAGCGGCGAGGAGAAGGACGAGCTGACCGAGGTGTACCTGCGGCTCCTCGGCGGGGTCGACGCCCTTTACGAGACACCGACGCCCTACATCGCCGCGTGGTTCCAGGCACCGCTCGACCCCGCGCTCGGGCCGCCCTCCCGGTTCCATCTCCAGCTCACATCGCCGCGCCGCGCAGCGGACAAGCTCAAGTACCTCGCAGGATCGGAGGCCGCCATGGGCGCGTTCATCAATGACACGCGTGCCGAGGACGTCGCCGCCCGCCTTCGGGAAGCAGTTTCGGAGGCAGGCCGATGAGCCCGCGCACGGAGCAGGTCACGGCGGCCTTCCACGACGCCTTCGGCGAAGCGGCCGACGGCGTGTGGACCGCGCCGGGGAGGGTGAACCTGATCGGTGAGCACACCGACTACAACGAGGGCTTCGTTCTCCCCTTCGCGATCGACCTTGCCGCATGCGTCGCTCTGCGGGTCCGGGACGACGGCGTCGTGCGCCTCCTTTCGACTGCCGGAGCCGAGGGAGGGGCCACCCAGCTCTCGTTGCGGGACCTGCGGCCGGAACGAGCCTCCGGCTGGAGCGTCTACCCGGCGGGGGTCGTCTGGGCGTTCCAAGAGCGCGGAATCGACGTGCCCGGCTTCGAGCTCGTCCTCGACTCGGACGTCCCGCTCGGGGCGGGACTCTCGTCCTCGCACGCGATCGAATGCGCCGTCGCGACAGCCCTCAACGAGGTCACGGGGGCTGGACTCGACGCCCAGCAGCTCGTCCTGACGACGCAGAGGGCCGAGAACGCCTTCGTCGGAGCGCCGACGGGGATCATGGACCAGTCCGCCTCACTCCGCGGCCGGTCGGGGCACGCCGTGTTCCTTGACTGCCGGGACCAGAGCGCCGAGCTCGTCCCCTTCGATGCCGCTGCGGCCGGGTTCGTCACCCTCGTGATCGACACACGGGTGGCCCACTCCCACGCGGACGGCGGCTACGCGAACCGGCGGGAGGCCTGCGAGCTCGGCGCCGAGGTGCTCGGGGTCAAAGCCCTCCGCGATGTCTCCGTCGACGACCTCGACGAGGCCCGGGGCCTCATGGACGAGACCACCTTCCGACGCGTGCGGCACGTCGTCACCGAGGACCAACGCGTGCTCGACAGCGTGGCCGCGCTCCGAGCCTCTGGGCCCGCCGCGATCGGATCCTTCCTCGATGCCAGCCATGTCTCCATGCGCGACGACTTCGAGATCTCCTGCGACGAGCTGGACGCGGCCGTCGAGGCCAGCCGTGGGGCGGGAGCGATCGGGGCCCGGATGACCGGGGGTGGCTTCGGCGGCTCCGCCATCGCGCTGGTCCCCGAGGACGACGAGCAGCGGGTCCGCGACGCCGTCCTTTCCGCCTTCGCCGAGCGCGGCTTCCGCGCCCCGCGGCTCTTCACCGTGACCCCCGCAGACGGTGCCCGGAGACTCGCCTAGGCCTGGGCAGAGGCTGGGGGAGCCTCGGCGGGGGGAACGCACAGGGTTCGCCTGAGTGCCTCGCTCAGCGCAAGCGAGCTGCGCTCAGCGAGCGCCCTGCTCTTTGCCCCTCGTCCTTCGGGGTGTGGGGCCGATCGAGCGCACCGTCGCCGTCGCGATGGCCCCACCGATCGCGACCGTCGCGAGAAGTGGTGCGCTGGGGAAGCTTTCAAGCGAGGCGAAGCCCCAAGCGGGGCCTTCGCCAGGTTGGCCTGCGACTGCGACCCCTGTTGCCTCCGAAGAGGAGGGCTCGCCCGCTCCCGGTCCAGCCGCCCGCCGGTTCGCCCCGCTCGAGCCCGAACTCGATGGGTCGCCGCCGGTTCCAGCGCTGACCTCGGCCCTGCGGAGCGGGGCCCACTCCGAAGCCGGAAGCGCGGGTTGCGGGAGAAGGGAACCCAGGCGAGCCCCGGACGCCCCGGGTTCGGGCGCGGTCTCCGGCTGCAGCGGGTCAGCGCGGGTGGTGTTCGCTTCGCCGCCCGCCTGCCGGGGTCCATCCGGCGAGGAAGATACCGGCAAGGTTTCAGCCGGCGCGGGTCCAGAGGGAGAAGGTCCGCCTGCCGAGGAAGATGCCGGCGGGGGTCCGCCCGGTTCAGCTGGCGAGGATCCGCCCGGCGAGGAAGATTCCGGCGCGGATCCAGCGGGCGAGGGTCCAGCCGGCGCTGGTTCGAGAGGCGCCGGCGGGGTGGGCTCCCCAGCCTGCTCAGAGCCGCGAGTTGCCGCGCCGTCCGGGGTTGGCGGCCCCCCATCGCCCGGGCAACCCTCACTCAGGCATTCCGTGTCCGTCTGCGTCGGCACAGCCTGCGCCTGCGGCATGGAGGCAGTCACGATGAGGGCAGCGAGGAACATCGAGGCCGAGAGCCCACCGAAGACGGCGCCCGCGGGTGGCTTGGCATTCGGCAGCGGCTTGGCGTTCGGCACAGCGGTCCCCCTGGTCTTCCTCGGTCCTCTCGGACCCCTGGAACGACGCTAGCCGCCCCGCCGACCACCTAGTCCCTGGGGGCAGAAACTCAGTGCCGGACTCGGCGCGCTCTCAGTGCCAGCTAGTCGTTGCTGTTCACGATCGCAAGCACTCTCAGAATCTCCGTGTACAGCCAGACAAGCGTCACGGTGAGCCCGAATGCCGCCGTCCAAGCGACCCGACGGGGAGCCCCGGCCTTGACCGCCAGCTCGATGCTGTTGAAATCGAAGATGAGCGAGATCGCGGCGAGAACCACTGCGAGGAGCCCGATGGCGACCCCGAGCGGGATACCGAACACCGTGATGCCCCGGAGTCCCCACGGGTTCTGGACGACGCCGAACAGCATCAGGAAGAGGTTCACGACGCTGAACGCGAGGTAGCCGACGATCGCGATGAGGAAGAACCTCGCGAGGCCGGGGGTCGCCCGAACTTTGCGGCTGCGGTACAGGAAGAGCGTGACGGCCGCGACGGCGAACGTGCCGAGCACGGCTTGAAGTCCGATCCCGGGGGCCACGCGGTCGAGCAGCAGGGTGAGGCCCCCGAGGAAGAGTCCCTCAAGAGCCGCATAGGCAAGGACGAGCGCTGGAGACGGCTCTCGCTTGAACGTGTTGACAAGCCCGAGGACAAAGCCGCCCAGGGCGCCCACGAGGGTGAGGCCGAGGGCGACGGCGGGCGGGGTAGCGAGCGTGACGGCCGCCCCGACCACGACGGCGCCGAGGCAGACGAGCGTCTTGACGATGACGTCGTCGTACGTGACGCGCCCGGTCTCTGCCGGGCCAGCCGAAGGTGCGCGGTACAGCTCGTCGAGCTGCTCCGCCGTCATCGGCGGTGCATAGCCCGCGTGCTGGACGGGCGGTGCCGCAACGGCACTCTTGAAGTTCTTGCCCCGGAAGACGGGATTGCCGCCAAAGGCCATGGGTGACTCCTCTATCAGGTGCGGTGATGGAGCTTGCGCTGAAGACGCTACCAAGTGCACGAACACCACCGTGGGCGCGTTCCCGCACGGCACTAGACTGTCTGACGTGTCTCACGCCGACAGCTCCGAACGCTCGTCCCACGACTTGCAGTCCGCCACGCCGTCCCGGCTCCCCCTGCGCATGCTCCATGACCGGATCCTCGTTCAGCTCGACAAAGACGCGAGCGAGCGGCGTTCGGCGTCAGGGATTGTGATTCCGGCGACCGCCAGCCTCGGTCGACGGCTCGCATGGGCACAGGTCGTCGCGGCGGGGCCCAGCGTCCGCCAGGTCTCCGTGGGCGATCGCGTTCTGTTCGATCCGGAGGACCGGTCCGAAGTCGAGGTGGCCACGAAGGACTACATCCTGCTCCGCGAGCGGGACCTCCACGCCGTCGCCGAGCCGGAGGCCCGGGAAAGCGAGCTCGGCCTCTACCTCTGACCCGGCTCCGGCCCGGTCTCCGAAGGCCAGCCCGCGCCTCTCGGCCCCCTGTGAGGCAGTCGTTACCTGATCTCTACCTTCCGGCCCCGACAGCGTAAGTCCTTGCGACCTCCCGCCGAGTAACATGACGTTCCATCAGGTGAGATGCGTCACAAACGCACCACGCATCCCGCCGTCGGTCCGTCCTGAGCTGACTTCGGCCAGCCCCCGCCCCCGGAATCGCGGAGGTCCAACGTGAATAGACGAGAGAGCGCCACGAGGCGAGGCCGCCGCACCGGCCACCCCTCGCGGCTCTTCCGATCGCTTTCGGCGGCAGGAGCGCTCCTCGGCGTTCTGCTCGCCCTCCTCCTGGCGGTCACGCCGGCCGCTGGGGCGACGAGCTCGCCGTCGCCCTCGCCCAGCAGTTCCGGATCGCCCAGCAGCTCGGGGTCCACGTCCCAGTTCCCCAACACCATCTCGGGGTTCCTCCGCAACGCTGGCCAACCGCTCGCAGGGGTCAAGATCACTGCGAAGGGCAACGGCTTCGAGGGAAGCACCACCTCAGCGCCCAACGGCTCGTGGAGCATCTCCGTGCCCACGGAGGGCAGTTACCAGCTGACGCTCGACGAGTCGACGCTCCCGTCAGGAGTCAAGCTCGCGGCGGGCCAGGAGAACCCGCGGACGGTCACCTTCAACCAGACAACGAACGTGAGCACGATCTTCGCGTTCGGTGCCGGCATCACCGTCCATCAGGGGAGCTTCTTCGGAGACCTAGCCAACCGGCTCGTCGCCGGGCTCAGCTTCGGCCTTCTCCTCGCCCTCTCCTCGGTGGGGCTCTCGCTCATCTTCGGGACCACTGGCCTCACCAACTTCGCCCACGGGGAGATGGTGACTCTCGGCGCCGTCGTCGTCTTCTCGCTCAGCAGCGTCGGCGCGCCGTTCTGGCTCGCGATCCTCGGCGGCCTGCTCTCCGGCGCCGTGTTCGGATACGCGCAGGATGCCCTCCTGTGGAAGCCGCTTCGGCGGCGCGGAACGGGCCTCGTGCCGATGATGATCGTGAGCATCGGGCTAGCCCTCGCGGCGCGCTACGTCATCCTCTTCTTCTTCGGCGGCGAAACCCAGCAGCTGCCTTACTCCCAGACCTCGGACATCGACTTGGGACCCGTTTCGGTGTCGCCGAACAATCTCATCTCCCTTCTCATCTCGGTTGTCGTGATCGCACTCATCGGGTTCGTGCTCCTCCGGACGCGGCTGGGGAAGGCCACCCGCGCCGTTGCCGACAACCCTGCCCTCGCTGCCGCTAGCGGCATCGACGTCGACCGCGTCATCCGCCTCGTGTGGGTCATGGGAGGGCTGCTCGCCGCTCTCGGCGGGATCCTGTGGGCGTACTACCGCCCCGGCGTGACGTTCAACATGGGCCAGCAGATCCTGCTCATGATCTTCGCGGGCGTCACGCTCGGCGGTCTGGGCACGGTGTTCGGCGCCCTCGTCGGATCGGTCGTCGTCGGCATCTTCGTTGAGCTCACGACCGTCTTCGGTCTGAGCTCCGACCTCAAGTACGTCGGGGCGCTGGTCGTCATGATCCTCGTGCTCCTGTTCCGGCCGCAGGGCATCCTCGGCCGCCGCGAGCGTGTGGGCTAGGAGGCAAGGATGGATTTCGGTCTGATCTTCAGTGAGGCCCTCGGCGAGTTGGTGAGCCCGACGACGGCAGCCTACGCCCTCGCCGCGCTCGGCCTCGCCGTTCACTTCGGCTACTCTGGCCTGCTCAACTTCGGGCAGGCGGGCTTCATGGCTGTCGGCTCGTACGCCTTCGCGATGTCGACGATCCACTTCGGCGTGCCGTGGTGGCTCGGCTTCCTCCTCGCGGTCGTCTGCTCGGTTGCCTTCGCGCTGATCCTCGGCATCCCCACCCTGCGGCTCCGCGCCGACTACCTCGCGATCGTGACGATCGCGGCCGCCGAGATCATCAGGTACATCGTCACGACGAACACCCTCACCGACGTGACGGGGTCCGCCAACGGACTCGCGGGCTTCCGGCAGGACTTCCTGCGCCTCAACCCGTTCCCGCCCGGGAACTACCTCGGATACAGCAGCCCGGACTTCTTCTACCGCGTGTTCGGCTGGGGCCTCGTGATCGTCCTCGGAATCGCAGTGTGGCTGCTCATGCGCAGCCCATGGGGGCGGGTGCTCAAGGGGATCCGCGAAGACGAGCTCGCCGTACGGTCTCTTGGCAAGAACGTATATGCGTACAAGATGCAGGCCCTCGTGATCGGGGGCGTGTTCGGCGCTCTCGCCGGTCTCGTCTTCACACTCCCCCGCGACGTTGTCCAGCCGGCGAACTACGGCACCGAGCTGACGTTCTTCCTGTGGACCTGCCTCCTCCTGGGAGGAATGTCGACGGTGCTCGGCCCGGTCATTGGAGCCATGCTCTTCTGGGTCGTGCTTTCGCTCACCCAGAACGTCCTCTTCGGCCTCATCCAGATCGGCGCGCTGCCGTGGCTCAATCCCTCGCAGGCAGGCCAGCTTCGGTACATCCTCGTCGGCATCGCGCTCATGCTGCTCATGATCTTCAGGCCCCAGGGCGTCTTCGGCAACAAGAAGGAGCTGGCGTTCTCATGAGCCATCCCGAGACCACGACCGCCGAGACGGTCGACTACATGGCGGACGGACGCCCCATTGCCGAGGGCCCGGTCGGGCCGGGCTGCAGGAAGCGCGATCCGATCGTGGTCGTGGACAAGGTGACCCGCCGCTTCGGGGGCATCACCGCCGTCGACGTCGACCATCTGGAAGTCCCCCGGCACAAGATCACGGCGCTTATCGGACCGAACGGCGCGGGAAAGACCACGCTGTTCAACGTCCTGACCGGCTTCGACAACCCCAACTCGGGCTCGTGGCAGTTCGAAGGAACCAATCTGTCAGGCATGTCCTCCTACAAGGTCGCGCGCCTCGGCATGGTGCGGACGTTTCAGCTCACCAAGGTCATGGGCAAGCTCACGGTCATGGAGAACATGCGTCTGGGAGCCTCGGCCCAGCCCGGAGAGAAGCTGCGGAACGCACTCTTCCGCGGCATCTGGGGCAAGCGTGAAAAGGACATCACCGCCCAGGCCGAGGGACTCCTTGCGAAGTTCAAACTCGACACCAAGCGGGACGACTACGCTGCTTCCCTTTCCGGCGGCCAGCGCAAGCTCCTCGAGATGGCCCGAGCCCTCATGGTGAACCCCAAGCTCGTCATGCTCGACGAGCCCATGGCGGGAGTCAACCCTGCGCTCTCGCAGAGCCTCCTCGACCATGTCAAGAATCTCAAGGCGGAGGGCATGACGGTGCTGTTCGTCGAGCACGACATGCACGTGGTCCGGCACATCGCAGACTGGGTCGTTGTCATGGCGGAGGGAAAGATCGTGGCGGAGGGACCTCCCATCGAGGTGATGAAGGACCAGGCCGTCATCGACGCGTACTTGGGTGCACACCACGACGTGGACCTCGGCTCGACACAGGGCATCGAGGAACTCGAGGCCGATCTCGCCGCGGACGAAGAGTCGGTGGTCGGGACGGCCGACGCCGGGATTCTCGCCCGCGGCGCCGGCGACGACGACGCCGAGACGCTCGCGGTGCAGCCGCCCCAGGACGACGATGCCGCCTCGCACGGATCCCAGTTGCGGAAGGATGACGCCGAATGAGCGAGCAACCAGCCCAGGCAGGCCCCGCCCGCGCCCAGGCCGCCGCCGCGGACGGCGACGCCGTTGTCAGCGTCAAGAATCTCGTGGCCGGCTACCTGCCCGGCGTCAACATTCTCAATGGCTGCAGCATCGAGGCCCGGAAAGGCGAACTGATCGGGATCATCGGCCCGAACGGTGCCGGCAAGTCGACCCTCCTCAAGGCCATGTTCGGGCTCGTCAAGGTGCACTCGGGGTCCGTCGTCGTCCGCGGCCAGGAGCTGACGGGGCTCAAGGCGAACAAGCTCGTGAGCCGTGGGGTCGGCTTCGTTCCCCAGACGAACAACGTCTTCACGACCCTCACCATCGAGGAGAACATGCAGATGGGCGTGTTCCAACGGCCCAAGAGCTTCAAGGAACGCTGGGACTTCGTCACCGAGCTGTTCCCTGAGCTCGCGCGTCGTCGCACCCAGCGGGCGGGCTCGCTTTCGGGCGGCGAGCGCCAGATGGTCGCGATGGGCAGGGCGCTCATGATGGATCCGGCCGTCCTGCTCCTCGACGAGCCCTCCGCGGGTCTCTCTCCCGTGAAACAGGACGAGACCTTCCTGCGGGTCCACGAGGTCAACCGCGCCGGAGTCTCGGTGATCATGGTCGAGCAGAACGCCAGGCGCTGCCTCCAGATCTGCGACCGGGGCTACGTCCTCGATCAGGGCAAGGACGCCTATACAGGGACCGGCCGGGAGCTCCTCCACGACCCCAAGGTCATCCAGCTCTACCTCGGGACCCTTGCCGACACGGTCGACCGCGCGGGCGAGTAGGGACGACAGATGAAGGCCCCGGACCTCGTGAGGTCCGGGGCCTTCATCTGCGAGGCTCTTCTTTAGGAGAGCTTGCCGTATTCCTGGCTGATCGGCTGTGGCACGTTGTTGTTGTCGAACTCGTAGAGGCCGATGTAGGCCTCGGTCGGATCGCCGTTCGCGGCGAACGACACCGGTCCCGACTGGCCGTCATAGTCGATGTCCTTGCCCTGTCGGAGCAGCGTCACGCAGGTCGCGAAGTCGAAGCACTTCTGCCCGCCTTCCGAGACATCCTGCAGATGCTTGGCGATGTCGGTGCCCTTCGTGCTCTTGGCTTCCTCGGCCGCGAGTGCGATGAGGTTCACGGCGTCCCACGACTCGCCCGCGTAGTTGTAGTCCTTCAGGCTCGGGTCGATCGTCTTGAGCTGAGCCTTGAAGCTGTCGCTGGCGAAGGTTCCAGGGATCGTCCCACGGGACCCTGCGAGGGTGCCCGGCTTGAGGTCTTTGCTGTAGTCCGAGGTGTTGCCGTCAACGAAGAACATCTGCGACGGCTTGATCCCCTTGGCCGTGAGCAGCGGGATGATCTGCTTGGCCTGGTCGAAGGAGATCACGGCGATCGCATCGGGCTTGGCTGCCACCACCTTGTCGACCTGAGAGCTGAACTGCGAATCGCCTTCGTTGAAGAGCTCCTGGTCCACAACCTTGCCGCCCGCGGACTGGAAGGCCTTGACGACGTTGTCCCGAAGACCCGTGCCATAGGCGTCATTCAGGACGAGCAGGCCGAGCGTCTGCGCACCGCACGAGGCCATGTAGTTGCCGAGCACGCGGCCCTGCAGGACGTCGGAGGGAGCCGTACGCCAATACAGTCCGTGGGCCGGCCACGTGCTGAACACGGGCGAGGTATTGGCCGGGGAGAACATGACGGTTCCCGCGCCGGTGATCTGGTTGATCACGGTCTGGGAAACGCCAGAGGACGCGGCGCCCACGATAGCGCTGACCCCTTGGCCGAGGAGGTTCGTGACGGACTGGGTGGCGATATCGGTCGTCGTGTCGCCCGAGTCGCGGTGGATCGCCTCGACGGGATGGCCGAGGACGCCGCCCGCGTCGTTGATCTGCTTGACCGCGAGGTTCACCCCGGCAATCTCGGGAGGCCCGAGGAACGCGAGTGCGCCTGTCTGCGGCAGCAGCGAACCGATCTTGAGCGGCGTGGGTGATGTCGTCGAAGACTTAGGAACGTCCGACGGCGCGACCGTGGTCGCGCCTCCGGAGGCCTGAGGCCCTCCACCGGAACTCGGCGCAGGGCATGAGATGCCTCCTGCGGCCGCGGAGCTGGTGCTACTCCCCGACGAACCCCCCGACGGACTTCCCCCGCACGCGGTGGCGAGCAGGGCGACCCCGACGCCAAGAGCGGTTAGCTTGGCGACACGGGGCACTACCTCATGACGAGCAATCATTCGATTCTTCTCCTCCATCGAAGGGCGCCGAACTCCCCAGATAGGTGGATTCAGGTGTGTTCCTGATCACAACGTCAGGCTAGACCACCGTTGTTATTCACAGAAGAACCACAGGTCACAGCCTCATAACGGCTTCTGCACAAGAGGGCTATCGCCTCGGCAACAGGACTTGACTCGGCAGTCCCCAGCGCCAGCGCGAGGCGGTCTTCGGCTCAGCAAGCCAATTCAGCTTTTGAATTCTCTTCTCGACCCATCGAAAAACCCCTCATCCGAGGATCCCACGAGACGCATTGCTGGACGATATCCAGGGAAACTCGGGCGACCAGCTGAATGGGCCTTTGGTCGACGTGCAGAACGTGCCCCAACAGGGACTCGAACCCTGACTTGGCGGATTTTAAGTCCGCTGCCTCTGCCAATTGGGCTACTGGGGCATTGATCCAGACTACCGTCCGAGGGGCCCTCGGGGGCGGCATGACAACGACGACGGCGACCGCTCCCCCTTCGGGGTGCGGTCGCCGTCGTGCGGTACTTGCGGCGAGCTGCGCAGTTACTGGGCAGGCACCTTCGCAGGCTCGGCCGGCGGGGCGATCGTCTTGGGCTTGGGGCTCGCGGCGGCGACGAACGACGCGCGCGGGTTGTCGAGATTCTCCAGCGGCGTGTTGTCGCGGCCCGCGAACAGCGCCGAGAGCCAGTCGAGGCCGACGCGGAACTTGCGCTCCACGGTCGGGATCGCGAGGCCGTGGTAGCCGCGGTGCGCGAGCCAGGCCAGCGGCCCGTGGAGGCCGATGTGGCCCACGACGTTGATGTTCGCAACACCCTTCCACGGCCCGAAGCCGGCGACAGCGCCGAGGTTCTTGTGCTTGTAGTCCTCGAGCGGGCGGTCCCACCGGGAGGCCCAGAGGTTCTTCGCGAGGAGCTTTGCCTGACGGAGCGCGTGCTGCGCGTTCGGAACACAGGTGCCGTCCGGAAGGCCCTTGCCAGTCAGGTCCGGGACAGCGGCGATGTCCCCAGCCGCCCAGGCGTTCTCGACGATGCCTTCGTCGCCTGCGACGCGGAGGTCAGGGAGCACGCGGATGCGGCCGCGCGGCTCCAGCGGGAAGTCGCTCGAGCGGACCACCGGGTTGGCCTGGACGCCAGCCGTCCAGATGAGCGTGTCGGCGGCGAACTCCTGCGCCGGGGACTTGTCCGGCATGTTGATGAGCTTGAGCGTGTCCTCGGCGCTCGCGAGCGAGGTGTTGAGCAGGACCTCGATGCCGCGGCTGCGCAGGTGCTCCACGACCCAGTCCGCCTGCTCGGGCGTGACCTCGGGCATGATGCGGCCCATCGCCTCGACGAGGACGAACCGGACTTCCTCCTGCTTGACGCGGTCGTTCTCCGCGACGGTCGAGCGAGCAAGGTCCTCGAGCTCGGTGAGGGTCTCGATGCCAGCGAAACCGCCGCCCACGACGACGAACGTGAGCGCCGCCTGACGCTCGGCCGGGTCGGCGGCCGTCGAGGCGAACTCGATGCGCTCGAGCACCTGGTTGCGGAGGGCGATGGCCTCCTCGATGGTCTTGTTGCCGATGCCCTTCTCGGCAAGGCCGGGGATCGGGAAGGTGCGGGTGATCGCGCCCGCTGCCATGACGATGTCCACATACGGGATCTCGACGGTGCCCTCGTTGCCCGGGAGCTGGACCACGGCCTTCCGGCTCGCGTGGTCGACCGAGACGAGCGAGCCCTGGATCACCTCGGACTCTGGAAGAGTCCGGCGCAGCGGGACCACGACGTGGCGGGCCTCGATGTTGCCGCCAGCCACCTCGGGGAGGAACGGCTGGTACGTCATGTACGGCATGGGGTCGACGACGGTGACGATGCCACCGGCCTGGGCGATCTTCTTCTGAAGCCCGAGGGCGACGTAGAGACCAACGTAACCACCGCCGGCGACGAGAACGCGCGGGCGGTCTACAAGATCAATGGTGGAAGGCATGGATCTACTGTAACAGCTTGTGAAAAGTTTCACTATCTTTTTCGACGTCTCTTCTGCGGGCCGCGAGGACGTGCCAGGTGCCGCCGACGAGGATCGCGAGAAGGATCCCTCCGAAGCCCAAGACGACGACGGCCGGCCACGGCGAGGCGTCGGCCGAGGCCACCGGCGCGGGGGGCGCCGCCTCGGCGAGAGGCGGCTCGCTCGAGGGTGCTTGACTCGTGATGCTGGGCGCCGGAGTCGGGGCGGCGGCGTCCGGGCGGTGGACCCGAATCCAGTCGGCGATCGATCCCAGGGGGTTGACCTTCGTCTCCGGGACGTCCGCGGTGAGAGCGGCCTCCGCATTGAGGATCCCGTAGCCATAGATCGGGTCGTGACCGGGGGCCCCGGCGTCCTTCGCAGTGGAGATGATGCGGTTGATGACCTGGTTTGCGCTCATCTGAGGCCACTTCGAACGGATCAGGGCGGCTACCCCCGCGACAATCGGAGCAGCACCGGAGGAGCCCGCCCACTGGGCGTACGTGCCGTCCGGCAGGTCGCCCACCAGCTGCTCGGCTGGCGCCGAGACACCGATGCTCACCCCCTGCGACGACGCGTCCACGCTCGCATGCTCCTGCCGGTCGAGGCCCGCGACCGTGAGAACACCGGGGATGGTGGCCGGCGCACCGACCTGGGCGTTCCCGGCGCCTCGGTTCCCGGCGGCGGCCACGACGACCACGTCCTTCTGCTCGGCATAGAGGAACGCGGCGTCCCAGCTCGGAGGCCAGTCCGGCGACGAACTGCCGAGCGACATGTTGATCACCTTGGCGCCGTGGTCTACCGCCCACCGCACGGCGTCGGGGATCTGCTGCATGTCGGTGCGACCGGCCGGATTCGCCGAGCCGAGCCACGTCGAGACGGTGAGAAGCTGGGCCTGGGGCGCGACGCCCACGACGCCGTCCGATCCCGTTGCTCCCGCTGGCACCGGAGAGCCGTCCGCGTTGTGACCGCGCCCCGCAAGGACGGACGCGACGAGGGTCCCGTGCTCGGGTTCGGCGCCGATCGGCTTCTGGCCGTCGGGCTGGCCGCTTCCCGAGACGTCAGTGCCGCCCGAAACGGCGCCTTGGAGGTCGGGAATGCCGCCGTTGATCCCACTGTCGATGACGGCCACGGTCGTGCCCGCGCCCTGGGATACCTTCCAGGCCTTGTCGATGCCGTACTCGGAGAGCCAGTACTCGCCGTCCCGCACCGTGTCGGCGTGGGCCGCCGCGGCGGGTGCGAGGACGGCTCCGACGACGAGCGCGAGGCTCGCGAAAGCGGCGAGGAGGCCGGCGAGCGGCCGCGCCGTGCGACGGGATGTGAGGGGCAGCACCTGCATGCGTCAGCTCGCGGCGTCGCCCAGCGTGCTGAGCGCGATGCCGTCGAGGATGTCGTGCTCGCTCGTGATCGCGCTCGCAACCCGGCCACCGGTCAGCTCGGCCATGCGCTCGAGGATCCGCCGCCATACGACCGCCCCGGCGCCGATGACGTCGGCGCGGCCAGGATGCATGTATGGAAGCGCTGTGCGCTCGGACCGGCTCATGCCGAGAAGCGAGCCGCAGGCCTCCTCGATCTGAGGCAGCGCGAGCTCTGATCCGTGGATGCGCTCAGGCTGGTAAGCGGGCAGGGCAAGGGCGTGGGCGGTGATCGTCGTGATCGAGCCCGCGACGCCGATGACCGCGGTCGCCGCCGCGAGCGGCACCTCGGCGAGCGCCTCGTCGATGCCGCGGTCGACGTCGTCCTGCGCCTCCGCGATTTCCGCCTCCGTCGGCGGGTCGCTGCGCAGATGCCGCTCCGTGAGCCGCACGCAGCCGATGTCCACAGAACGCGCTGCGATGACCCCGCCAGCGTCGCCCAGGACGAACTCCGTGCTCCCGCCCCCGAGGTCGACGACGACGACCGGCTCGCCCGCACGAAGCGGCAGCACGCTCGCCGCGCCCGCGAAGCTCAACGACGCTTCCTCGCTCCCTGGGACCACTTCGGGCTCGACTCCGAGCCTCGACCTGATGCCGTCGACGAAATCGTCGCGATTCCGCGCGTCCCTCGTCGCGCTCGTTGCAACGAAGCGGACGCGTTCTGCCCCGAGGCTCCGGATCGTCGCCGCGTAGTCCTCGACGGCCGCGAAAGTCCGTTCGAGGGCCTCGGGGGCAAGCAAGCCCGTCGCGTCGACCCCTTGGCCCAGGCGTACGATCCGCATCTCGCGGTGCACGTCGGTGAGCCGAGTCGGGCCGAGCGCGCCCGCGTCGTTCGGCGCGCCGTCCTGGGTGTCCGCAACCAGCAGACGGATCGAATTCGTACCGCAGTCAATCCCGGCGACTCTCATGCGCTTTCCCCGTCTGTTCGTCCTGCCTCTGGACCGGGTCCCTCGGAGCTGGCAGCCTCGGAGCGGGCTGCCCCAGAAACGCCAGCCTCTGCGTCCCGCCTCCGCACTGGCGCCGCTCGGCCCGTCATCGATGGGAGGCCCTGCGGACCGTGGCGGCTCAGGTCCCTGCTGGGGGCCGCAGACTCCGTGTCCCACGCCCCGGCGCAGTAGCAGCGGTCGGGGGTCCACCATTCAGCGATCCGCTCAACAGCCTCGTCACCCAGCACGTTCACCCCCTGACCCATCGCGAGCGACTGGCCCACCAGCACGTGGAGGCACTTGACCCGTTCGGGCATGCCGCCGGCCGAGACGCCGTCGATCTCGGGTACCGGTCCCGTTCCAGCCCGTTCGCCGACGCGCCGGCGCTCGTCGAGGTAGGCCTCGTGCGCGTCGCGGTAGGCCGACGCGAGCGCGGGGTCGGTCGCGAGCCTCTCGTTCATCTCGTTCATGACACCCGCCGCCTCGAGGCGCGAGACCGCAGAGGTGACGACCGGGTGCGTGAGATAGAAGGTGGTCGGGAAAGGGGTGCCGTTCGACAGGCGTGGAGCCGTGGCCGCGACGAGCGGGTTGCCGCACACGCAACGCGCAGGCACCTCGACCACGTCGCGGGCCGGGCGCCCCAGTTGGCGGCTGATGACGTCGAGGTCCTGCGGGGTCACAGCGGTCGGATCTGTCACGGTGTCCTTTCTCGGGCCGCCGGATCAGAGATCACTGGGTCGCGGCGCGGCGCACAGCATCCAGCAGCGACTGCGTCCAGGGGACGTCCGCGGGGGACGAACTGGACGCCGCCGGACTTGTTGCGCTCGAGGACGAGGAAGTGCCGACGTCGCCGAAGACCCAGTACGAGGTCTCTCCGGGCATCACCATGTTAATCCGGTCGCGGGCCTGCTGCTGGACGTAGGCCGGATCCTGCCAGCGCGAGATCTCGTCCTTGAGGTTCGTCTGGTCGGTCTGCTTGGCGGCGATGTCGGCCTGGATCGAGTGGATCTCGGCGCGTTGGCTGAAGAAGATGCGAATGGTCGGAGCGAGCATGATCGTGACCGCAACGAGGACGAGCGCGAGTGCGATGATGCGGCCCGAAAAGGCGCGGGCGGGCACGGGCTGCTGGTCCCGCACGGCCGATCGCTGCGCCGCCGAGAGACGCTGCCCGGACGAGGGGACGCGGCCAGCCGCTACGCTCCGAGCCGTGGGGGCCGACCGCGGGCGCGGGGAGGACCCCGCGCGCGCCGCCGCGGACGACGACGGGCGGCCGCCAGCGGCACCCTGCTGCGCCTCGTGCTGCGCGTGGCCCTTGGCGGCGGGCGCAGCCGAGGCCGTCGAAGCGCCGGGCGCCCGGACGGACCGGGGTACCTGCGGGCGTCTCGTCGCCATGGAAATCCCTCCAGAAACGGCAGCGGCGGCTATGGTCTCGTTCAACCATAGCCGCCGCGACCTGCTGAGCCGGGGAGACCGGCCGGTGCTTAGGCCTTGAAACGCGGGAAGGCGCTGCGGCCGGCGTAGCGAGCCGCGTCGTCGAGCTCTTCCTCGATGCGGAGGAGCTGGTTGTACTTCGCAACGCGCTCCGAACGGGCCGGCGCACCCGTCTTGATCTGGCCGGCGTTCGTGGCGACGGCGATGTCGGCGATCGTCGTGTCCTCGGTCTCGCCCGAGCGGTGCGACGTGATCGTCGTGTAGCCCGCACGCTGGGCGAGCGATACGGCGTCGAGCGTCTCGGTCAGCGAGCCGATCTGGTTGACCTTGACGAGCAGCGAGTTCGCCGTCTTGGCGTCGATGCCCTTCTGGAGGCGCTCCGGGTTCGTGACGAACAGGTCATCGCCCACGAGCTGGACCTTGTCGCCGATTGCGTCGGTGAGGGTCTTCCACCCGTCCCAGTCGTTCTCGTCGAGCGGGTCCTCGATCGAGACCAGCGGGAAGTCGCGGACGAGCTCCTCGTAGTAGGTGCTCATGTCGGCTGCCGAGCGGGACTGGCCCTCGAACTGGTAGGAGCCGTCCTTGAAGAACTCGGAAGAGGCGACATCGAGCGCGAGGGCCACGTCCTTGCCCGGCTCGTAGCCGGCCTTCTGGATGGCCTCGGTGATGAGCTCGAGCGCGGCACGGTTGGACGGCAGGTTCGGGGCGAAGCCGCCCTCGTCGCCGAGGCCGGTCGCGAGGCCCTTCTCCTTCAGGACGCCCTTGAGCGCGTGGTAGACCTCGACGCCCCAGCGCAGACCCTCGGAGAAGGTCTCCGCGCCGAGCGGCACGACCATGAACTCCTGGATGTCGACGTCGGAGTCCGCGTGGGAGCCGCCGTTGAGGATGTTCATGAGCGGTACGGGGAGGACGTGCGCGTTGGGGCCGCCGAGGTACTTGTACAGCGGGAGGTTCGCCGAGTCCGCCGCCGCATTCGCGACCGCGAGGGACACACCGAGGATCGCGTTTGCGCCGAGGTTGGACTTGTTCGGGGTGCCGTCGAGGTCGATCATGGCCTGGTCGATCGCACGCTGGTCCGTCGCGTCGAAGCCCTGGAGTGCCGGGGCGATCTGGTCGACGACGGCCTCGACGGCCTGCTGCACGCCCTTGCCGAGGTACCGCCCCTTGTCGCCGTCGCGGCGCTCCACGGCCTCGAACTCGCCCGTGGAGGCTCCGGAGGGAACAGCGGCGCGACCGAGCGAACCATCGCTCAGGAGGACCTCGACCTCGACCGTGGGGTTGCCGCGGGAGTCGAGGATCTCGCGGGCGTGGATGGCATCGATAAGGGCCATGAATGAACTCCTTGCAATGGTGAGCAATGGTGAACGGAGCGTGGGCACGGAAAATTACACGTGGATGACCTCGGTGTCACCCACAGCCTAGTGGGCGCGCGGGGACGGCGCGACACTGTGACTCGCCGGACCTCTTCCGCGGCTCCACTACCCCCGGATCCGCTCTGCGATGGAGCCCGTCGCCGCAGCCAAGGCAGGGTAGACGGCTGCCGCGATGCCGACGCCCGCACCGATCCCGGTTCCCCACCACACGAGCTCGGGGCTCAGCACCGCCGTCCACCGCTGCAACAGGCAGTAGACGACGACGGCCGCCACCCCCAGCGCCGACCCCAGCAGGCCGCCTCCCAAGCCGAGCACGGCCCCTTCGAGCAGGAAGATCCTCGCGATCGAAGGGCGGCTCGCGCCGAGCGCGCGGCGCAGGGCGATCTCTGCGGAGCGGGACTGCACAGCCAGATACATCGCGGAGGCCGCGCCGAGACCCGAGAACAGGAGCAGGGCCCAGGAGACCACGCGGACCAGGTCTGCGAGGTCGGCGGAGACACCCCGGTGGAGTGACCGGAGGTCGGCCGTCAGGGCGACGGTATAGGCGCCCGGCTGAGCAGGGTTCAGCACGAGCGGGATCGCCGACCGCAGAGCCGCGGGGTAGCCGTCCTCGGTCCGCACCAGGAGAACCGGGCTGAGTCCGGCGCGCCCGGCGAGGGAGGCGAAATTGACGACGACGGCGTCCCCGAGTCCAGGTGCACGCGCCGCGCTTCGGATGGCACCCACGACCTCTACTCGTCGTCCATCGATCCAGAGCTGTTGCCCAGCCGTGACCCGGTCGAGGCCGAGCGTTCGGGCAGCCCCTTCACCGACGAGCACGGCCGGACGTCCCCGAACGGTCGCCGCATCGAACGCGGCGACCGCCCCCGGCACCGACTCCACCGCGCCCTGCAAACCCAGCCACGCGCCGTCGGCCGCCACCAGCTCTCCCCTGAAGCGGGACTGCCCGGGCACGCTCTGTGGCGGGAGGACGGTCACGCTGCACTCCTGGCTCGAGAGCGTCGCGCTCACTCCCGAACCACGCACGCCTTCGAGGCGGTTGAGATCGTCGCGGATCTGTGCGGTGCGAGCGAAGAATTCGTGCTGGGTTGTGGGATCGCCGGCCGCGGTGACCGTGATCTCGTCGAGCGCAGCGGCCGAGATGCGCTGCGAGACCTGGGCCGCGGCACTCTCGCTGAGGCCCACGGAGGCCGTGAGGCCAGCGACGCCGAGCGCGAAGGCGAGGACCACCATGGCGCTGCGAACAATCCGCGACGTTGCTGAGGACACGGCGTCCGAGACGTCGTCGAGCGGGTCCCAACGTGCCCGGCCGGGCCCCCGACTCAGTGGGTCCGTGCGCAGGTTTGGGACCGGGCGTGTCGGGGTCGAGTGCGGATCGTCCTCCCTGACCTCGCCGTCCTCGATGCGGATCCGCCGGCGGGCAGCGGCTGCAACGCGCTCGTCGTGGGTCACGACGACGACGGTCGTCCCCTCCGCGTTGAGCTGCTTGAGCTGATGAATGAGCTCCTCGCTGTTGCGCGAGTCAAGGTTCCCCGTCGGCTCGTCGGCCAAGAGGATGGGCGCGCCAGTCGAGGCTGCACGAGCGAAGGCAAGTCGCTGCCTCTCCCCGCCTGACAGGTGACGACCGCGGGTGGACCACCGATGGCCCAAGCCCACCCGTGCCAGCCCCCTCGTCACCGCTCCCGGCCTCTCCCGACGCGGGACGCCTTGCACCCGCAGTCCGAGCGCGGCGTTGCGGGCCGCCGTCTCCTCGCGAAGGACGTGCGACTCCTGGAAGACGAACGAAAACGTCTCCTTGCGAAGGCGGCACAACTCGCGTTCTGGGAGCTCACCCAGTCGGCGCCCCAGCAGGAGGTACTCCCCTCTGTCCGGCCGATCCAGCGTTCCCAGGATGTTCAGGAGGGTCGACTTGCCCGAACCGGAGGCCCCGACGATCGCGACGAACTCCCCGACCTCTATGTCGACATCGCATCCCCGGAGAGCGAGCGTCCCACCGTCGAAGCTCTTGGCGACGCCGCGCAGGGAGATCGCGGGCGCCGTCCGCGCCACGTCGTCCGTGCTCACCCGACGATGACCTTCGTTCCCACTGGAAGGTCAGGGCTGGCCTCGATGCTGGCCCAGCCGCCCTCCTGCGCGAGGACGGTGACTGGAACGTCGCGCGTCGGCGGCGCCGTGCCCCCATTGGCTCCCTCGGCCCGCTCGGCTTCACGCGTCACGAACGTCCCTTGCGAACCCTGCCTGATGGCACTCATGGTGACGGCTGGCCCGCGCTTCCCCTGGCCCCCGACAGTGACGGAGACGGTGCTTGCCTCCTTGAGCGCAGCGGCGTCCTGTGCTGACAGTTCGACGCGGACGTCGTGCCCCGCCCTCTGATCTCTTGACGCTTCGTTGCTCTGAAACGGCCCGATGGAGGCGACCGTCCCAGAGAAGCTCGTGCCTCCCGAACCCCGCACCGTCACTGCCGCGCCGACCGTGACGCTGTCTGCCTCCGGCACCGTGAACCGCGCGGTGACCGCTTGCTGGCCAGCCGACAGGACGAAGAGAGGTTTGCCCGCCTCAAGCCTCTGGCCGACGACCGGGGCCTGCCGCACCGAGCCATCCCCCGACGCGAAGGCGAAATGGTCGACAGCGATGTAGGGCTTCCCGTCGCCCTCGGAAAGACTCTGACCGAACGTCTTGTACCAGAGTCCGGCGGCAGCGAGAGTCGGGGCGTCCACTACCCCGGTGGCCGGTCCTCGGAGAAAGCCGAGGCGCGAGAGCAGCGTCTGGAGTGCCGCGACGTCCGGCCCCGTATCGCCCCGGTGCAGATCGCGGTAGAGCGGAACGCCCTCGGGTATGAGGAAGACTGGTACCCCTGAGACGGTCGCGAGGAGATCGCCGACGGCGACGGGCGCCCCAAGAGCCTTTGCCACCGAAGTCACGATCTGTTTGGTCCCCGCCGCTGCCCCCTCGAACCGGACTTCGCGGGTCGGTGCCCCGGTGACGATTCCTTGCACGCTCAGGCTGGAGGTGACCGTCCGCTCCTCCACGACCGCCGTCACGCGGACCGACTCGGGAGCCTGCCCGAGCCTTGCATCGTCGGGCGAACGCACCATCGTGCCGAGCCAATAGCTGCAGGCGATGCTCGCGGCGACGAGCGCGGCAAAGCCAGCAAGGACAGCAGGCCGACCAGCGAACGGGATGCGAGGCGCGGCTTCCCTACGCACCATGCTCGGCCAGTACCTTGCGTGCTCTCGTTAGCGCCCCCTGCTTGGTCTTGGCGAGTTCGGCGAGCTGAGCCTCCTTCGGCGCCATGAGCGCGGCCTGGTACTGCGCCTCGATGTCGGACAACCGCTGCATCACCGAGAACTTCTGCTTGCACCTGACGTCCTTGACCGCATCCCGAATCTGCTGTTCCTTCGACCCGTTGCCCATCGACACGCCCCACTCCCCGTATCCGGGATCCGGGGTCAGACCTTCGCCCTTGATGCACTCGAGCCATTGACTGTTGATCTGCCGGTACTCGGGATCCTGATAGGTCAGCCTGCTTGCCTGATCCGAGAGCTCCCCCACGACCGTGTTCGCTGTTGCAGCCCAGCCCGGTGTCATCTCGGGAATCAAGCGACCTGTTGCCTCAAGTTGTCCTCGGCATTCCCGGGAAGCCTGGACGGCATCGTCGGGAGGCCCCTCGGGGCCATAGCGCACTCCTGAGTCGTAGATTCCGTCTGCCCTCTTGATCTTTACGGGTTGCCACCCGTTGACCTCGACGAGTCTCATCACCCACGGCCCGTAGCGGCGGTATTCGCTGACTTCCAGGTCCCCAGGGGTCCCCATGAGCGGCCTTCCCTGAGCCCGTACGCAGTCCTCGGTCAGATATGCGTTGGCCGAAGAGACGAGTTCCCATTCCTCGGGAGAAAAGATGTAAGCGTCGACTGGGAAGGTGACGGCCGCGTTGCTCTCACTGACGGCGGCCCTCACCGAAGAAAAAGGCGAGCGGTCGACAGGGGGCAGGGGCCCTTCCGTTGGCGCGCTGCCGCTTTGGCCCCGTAACCCACAGCCCGTGAGCAAGAGCACCCCAACCAGGACTGCGCCTGCGTACGGGATCCACAGGAATTGGCGGGCCAATCAGGAAGCCTCGTCATGGCTGCTGATCTTGTCATTCCAGCTTCCTCCCCAAGGGTGGCCCAGGGAAGTCAGATTGAAGGCTTGGCCTTCTTTGGCATAGAAGCTCGG
>NZ_DAIUJO010000028.1:33066-39338 GCF_036848755.1 Sinomonas sp.
GTTCGCGCATCCGGAGTCAGCCGAGGCCGGTGCCAGACCGACCCCTCCGACAAGGCCTGTCAATACCGCCGCGATGCCAGCAATCCGCAACTTCCTCATGGCGTCCCCTTCCATGTCCTGCGTCCAGATTTCTTTGCCTGTTCGCTTTTTGGAATCTACAGCACTAGGGATGCCGCTCCAAGGCGAGGCAACGTCTAGGGTCAGGCGGGCATGCGGCGCACGGTCGCGCGGAGGGCTCGTTCGGGGTCAAGCCCGCGTGATCTCGCGGCGCGGACGATATCCAGGAGTCGCTCGCCGAGCTCTTCTTCGGTCACAAAATCAACCAGGGGCGCCCCATCGCTGTCCTCTTGCTCAGGCGCGGCCCCATCCAGCGCCCTGCGCCGCTCGGCCCGACCGAGCGCCTTGTCGGCGAGGGCCAGCGCCGGGAGATGACGAGGGAGGCCCTCGGTGGCCCCGCCATCTCGGTTGCCGCTGGGGAGCACGTCGTCACGGGCAGCGGCTGAAGCCCTCGCTGTCTTCTCCTCGCGCTTCGCGGCGTCCCATGAACTGATGATCTCCTCGACACTCGCAGGGAAGCTCTGCTGCAGTCCGCCGTCGGCCGCAAAAATGTGCCGGTTGCGGCGGATCATCTTCGCGGTGAGCGCCTCGGCGACCGCGTCGAGATCGAAGGCGCCGCGCTCCCGGGCGATCTCGGAGTGCAGCACAACCTGGAGGAGGACGTCCGCAAGCTCACCCTTCAGTTCGTCATCGGGCTGCCCATCCTCGATGGCTTCGACGAGCTCATAGGACTCCTCTACGAGGTACTCCACGAGTGAGGCGTGCGTGAGCGCCGCCGTCCACAGGCAGTGTTCTCGGAGGAGATGGACCACCTCAACAAGACGGTCGACGGCGGCGCTCACGTTCCGGGCCCCTACTCGCCGAGGTTCCCGTACGCCTCGTTGATGAACTCGACGAGGTCCTCACGATCCTCGAGCGGGAGGAACGCGGCCTCGGCAGCGTTGAGGGTGAGTTCGAGAAGATCGTCGAGGTCGTAGTCGAACGCCTCGACGAGCAACTCGAATTCGTCAGTGAGCGACACGCCGCTCATGAGCCGGTTGTCGGTGTTGACCGTGACCTTGAAGCCGAGTTCGTAGAGCATGTCGATCGGGTGATCGAGGATGTCCTCCCCCCAGGGCGCGATCGCCCCGGTCTGGAGGTTCGACGACGGGCAGAGCTCAAGGGGGATCCCCCGATCGCGGACCCACGCGGCCAACTCGCCGAGCGCGACGTCGAGGATCGGCACGCCGTCCTCGTCGACCTCGCCGGACTCCTCGACCGAAATGTCCTCGGCGATGCGGACGCCGTGGCCAAGGCGCAGGGCTCGGCCGTCGACGAGTGCCGACTGGATGCTCTCCAGGCCAGCTGCCTCACCCGCATGCACGGTGGCCGGGAAGTTGTTCCTCGCGAGGTACGTGAAGGCGCCCGCGAAACGCGATGGGAGGAAGCCGTCCTCCGCCCCCGCGATATCGAACCCGACAGCGCCGCGCTCGCGATGACGCACCGCGAGTTCGGCGATCTCCTGCGCCCGATCGGCGTGGCGCATCGCCGTGATGAGCTGACCGACGGCGATGACCCGACCGGACTCCTCGACCCCCGCGATACCCTCCTCGATACCCGCCTGGACTGCCTCGACCGCCTCGTCCAACGTCAGCCCCCGGGTGAGGTGCTGCTCGGGCGCCCATCGGACTTCGCCGTACACCACGCCGTCGTCCGCGAGGTCCTCGACGAACTCGCGGGCGACGCGTCGGAGCGCGGACTCAGTCTGCATGACGGCGACGGTGTGATCGAAGGTTTCGAGGTAACGGGGGAGCGAACCCGAATCCGCGGACTCCCGGAACCACTGGGCCAGCGCGACGGGTTCGGTAGACGGCAGCTCGTGGCCGATCTCTGCGGCGAGCTCGATGATCGTGGCGGGCCGCAGGCCACCATCGAGATGGTCATGAAGGGAGACCTTGGGAAGGGAACGGAGATCGAAGGTGAGATCAGGGGCAGCGTCGATGATCGGCTCAGTCACGGTCCAACTTTAGGGAAGGGCCGGGACGCGCACCAGCCGAGCGTTCGGCGGTCTCCCTGTGCGGCGCATAGTCGTCCGCGGAAGACGTCGCCTCGGGGTGCTGGCTGAGGTGCGCCCGGCGCGCGACCTCTGCCCGCGCCGCCGCACGCTGGGCGTCCTTCGCATCGCGCCAGCGGTGCAGCACCGTGATCAGGTGATCGAGGACCACCCCGAGTATGAGGGCGAACACGACCGCGACGACCGCGCTCATGAGCGGGTTGTGGTGCAGCCATGGGAACGAACTGGCGAGCAGCCCGACTCCGAGGGAGTACCCGACCCACGTCACGCACGCAAACGCGTCAAGCCAGAAGAAGGTGCGGTGGCGGAACCGGGTCGACCCGGCGACATAGTTGACCGCCACGCGCCCCCACGGAATGTAGCGCGCGGTGAAGATGAGGACTGCCCCGCGTTTATCGAGCTCGTGCCGGGCCCAGGCGAACATCTTCTGGACTCTGGGGCGACGCATCCACCGCCACCGATCCGTGCCGATCCCCCGCCCCAGCATGTACGCGGTGTTGTCACCGGCGATCGCGCCCACCAGCGCTGTCAGGCCGAGCACCCACAGATTGGGCTCGCCGCTGTGACGCCAGTAAGCTGCGAGTGCCACAATGAGCGTCTCGCTCGGAGCGATCACCGCGAAGCCGTCGATGAAGAAGAAGACAAGAAGGATCGGATAGATCCACCACTGCCCGGCAGCATGCAGAATCGCGTGATCCAGAACGTTCAGCATGCGATGGTGCTCCTTGTGCGGCGGGCCTCATTTCAGTGTCGCATGCCCTCATGCATGCTGCCATCCGCTGGAGTTACTCCCTCCGCGTAGCAGCGCTGTCCCCTGGCGCCGCTAAGGTCACTTTCAGCGTGTCATGCGACCCGGCCGATGACAAGCTTCTGCGCGGGGCGCGAGCCGGCCGGCGCGATCAGGGCGGCGCCTTCAAGCGCCTCTTTCGCCCGTCCGAAGCGCTCCGGCGTGTCCGTCAGGAGCGTCATGAGAGGCTCTCCCGCGCGGACAAACGCGCCTGGCTTCGCGTGCAGTCGTACTCCCGCGGCCGCCTGCACCGGATCTTCCTTGCGTGCCCGGCCTGCCCCGAGACGCCATGCGGCTACGCCGACCTTGAGGGCGTCGAGCTCGACCAGAACTCCGTCGGCCGCTGCGTAGACGACCTCGGACTCTCGTGCCCGAGGAAGCGCCGCACTCGGGTCGCCGCCTTGGGAGGCGATCATCCGGCGCCACACGTCCATTGCCCGGCCGTCGCGGAGAGCTTGGCCGGGGTCGGCATCGTGGACCCCGGCGCATGCGAGCATCTCCTCGGCCAGACGCACCGTGAGCTCGACGACGTCGTCCGGGCCGCCGCCGGCCAGCACCTCGACCGACTCCTCAACCTCGATGGCGTTCCCCACGGCGAGCCCGAGCGGGGTCGACATATTGGTGAGAAGAGCGACCGTGTTCACCCCCGCGTCCCTGCCCAACGCCACCATCGTCTCCGCGAGCTCGCGCGCCTGCGCCTCGTCCTTCATGAAGGCGCCCGAACCGAGCTTGACGTCCAGGACGAGGGACCCCGTGCCCTCAGCGATCTTCTTGCTCATGATCGACGAGGCGATGAGTGGAATCGACTCCACGGTCCCGGTGACGTCCCGGAGTGCGTACAGCTTCTTGTCTGCCGGAGCAAGCCCGGCACCTGCCGCACAGACGACGGCGCCCACGGCATCGAGCTGGGCCATCATCTCGTCGTTGCTGAGCGAGGCGCGCCATCCCGGGATCGATTCGAGCTTGTCGAGCGTCCCCCCGGTGTGTCCGAGGCCCCGCCCTGAAAGCTGCGGGACAGCGACGCCGAACACGGCGACAAGCGGAGCGAGTGGGAGGGTGATCTTGTCGCCGACTCCCCCGGTGGAATGCTTGTCCGCCGTCGGACGCACCCCGCCGTGCCGCGCCCGCAGGGTGGAGAAGTCCAGGCGCTCGCCCGAGGCGATCATCGCTGCGGTCCAGCGAGCCGTCTCCCGGTGGGTCATGCCATTGAGCAGGATCGCCATCGCGAGTGCCGACATCTGCTCCTCGGCGACGACGCCGCGCGTGTAGGCGTCCACGACCCAGTCGATCTGGCTGTCCGAGAGATCCCTGTGGTCCCGCTTGGTGCGGATGACATCGACGGCGTCAAACGGTTCGCCGACGGCCCGGTCGAGCGGCTCGCTCACAGTCCCTCCTCCCCCGGGGCTTCCAGGCTCTCGGGTCCGAACGCATCGGGCAGCACATCATCGATCGAGCGGACGCCGCGCGTCGTCATAAGCTGCATCCCCGGTGCGCGGAACTCGTAGAGGAGTTGACGACAGCGCCCGCACGGCATGAGCGGCGTCCCCTCGCCATCCACGCAGGCGAAGGCGCGAATCCGCCCGCCGCCGGTCAGCTGGATCTGGCCGACGAGGGTGCACTCCGCGCACAGCGTGAGTCCGTAGGACGCGTTCTCGACATTGCAGCCCGAGACGGTACGCCCGTCGTCGAGCAGGGCGGCGGCCCCGACGGGGAACCGCGAGTACGGGGCGTAGGCCTTGCGCATGGCTTCGTGGGCGAGCAGCGCGAGCGCCGCCCAGTCGACGGCCTCAGTCTCAGGGATCCCCTCGGGCGGCTGCATCGGACCTCAGAGGTCCCGGATGCTGCGAAGGGCGGCCGCGGCGAGCACGCGGACGCCGCACGCGATCGCGCCCTCGTCAGCGATGAGGTCGCCGCGGTGCAGGTCATACTCCTCGCCGCCGGGCGTGCGGATCCCGAGACGGAACATCGAACCCGGGATCTCGGCCAGGAACCAGGCGAAATCCTCCCCGCCCATCGACTGGGGGGTGAGGACGACCGCGTCTTCGCCGAGCTCCGCCCGTGCAGCCGCTTCGATGAGCGCAGTCTCGTGCTCGGAGTTCACGACCGGCGGGACGCCGCGGGTGTGCTCGAGCCGGACGTCGACGCCGTAGGGCGCCGCAACCTGCTGGACCACCTCGTCGAGAAGCTCACCGGCGCTGTGCCATGCCTCGCGGTCGAGGCAGCGCATCGTCCCTGACATGTGCCCGACCGCAGGAATCGCGTTGGGGGCGGCGCCCGCCGCGATCTGCCCCCAGACCATCGAGACGCCGCTCCGAACGTCCACGCGCCGGGACAGCACGGCAGGCACATTGATCGCGATCTGGGACAACGCGAAGACCAGATCCTCGGTCAGGTGCGGGCGGGACGTGTGGCCCCCGCGCCCCACCAGCTCGATCCGGATGGTGTCCGAGGCGGAGGTGATGGAGCCGATCCGCGTCCCAATACGGCCGACCTCGATCCGAGGATCGCAGTGGAGTGCCATGATGCGCGGAACACCCGAGAGAACCCCCTGGTCGATGCACGCGAGCGCGCCGCCCGGCATGGTCTCCTCCGCAGGCTGGAACACGATCCGGACCGTGGCCCCGAGCGGCTCCTCGCGGTGCGTGTCGGCCAGCACGAGGGCCGCACCGAGGGCGCAGGTCGTGTGGACATCGTGGCCGCAGGCGTGTGTGACGCCGTGGTTGAGCGACGCGAAGGGAAGGCCCGTCTCCTCGATGATCGGAAGGGCGTCGATGTCGCCTCGGAGCGCCGTGGCAATCGGCCCCTCGCCGATGTCGACGACGACGCCGGTCCCCTCGAGCCGCTGGGGCTTCAGGCCGGCCGCCTCAAGGCGCGCGACGATCCGGTCGGTCGTGCGGAACTCCTGGAAGCTCAGCTCTGGGTGCGCATGCAGGTCACGGCGGAAGGCAATCAGATCAGGCAGCAGATGATCGAGACGGGGGCCGACGAGGGGCGTCGGGTCGGCTTCCGTGGTGTAGTTGCGCACCCGTTCACTTTAGCGCCACGCTCTCTTCGCCCACGTTTCAGCGGCCGGCCTCGTCATCCGCTCGCCGCTGCAGCAGGCTCAGAGGACGTCGGTGTCCCCGCTCGCCTTGAGCGCCGCCACGGCGCCCTTGACCCGCTGCGCATGCTCCTTGGTCGTCACGAGGAGCGCGTCGGGCGTGTCGACGATCACGACGTCCTGGATGCCGATGAGCGCGATCACGCGCTTCGTGTCCGAGACGACGATCCCGCTCGCGCCCTCCGTGAAGACCCGCGCGCCTTCGCCGAGGACAGTGACGGCGTCGACCTCCCGGGCGCTGTTGAGGCGACCGATCGCGGCGAAGTCGCCCACGT
>NZ_DAIUJO010000029.1:0-7747 GCF_036848755.1 Sinomonas sp.
TGATGATCGTGTCGACCGCGATCGCGGTCTTGCCGGTCTGGCGGTCGCCGATGATGAGCTGACGCTGGCCGCGGCCGATCGGAATCATGGCGTCGATGGCCTTGAGGCCGGTCTGCATCGGCTCGTGCACCGACTTGCGCTGGGTGACACCCGGGGCCTGCAGCTCGAGGGCACGGGTCGACTCCGCGGCGATGGGGCCGAGGTCGTCGATGGGCTGGCCGAGCGGGTCGACCACGCGGCCGAGGAACGCGTCACCCACCGGGACAGAGAGGATCTGGCCCGTGCGGTGCACCTCCTGGCCCTCCTCGATGCCGGCGAACTCTCCGAGGATGATGACGCCGATCTCGCGGACGTCGAGGTTCTGGGCAAGGCCCAGGACGCCGTTCTCGAACCGCAGCAGCTCGTTGGCCATGACCGAGGGGAGGCCCTCGACACGGGCGATGCCGTCCGCGGCCTGAACGACCGTTCCGACCTCGACGCGCTCAGCGGTTCCGGGTTCGTAGGACGCCGCGAAGTCGTTCAGCGCATCGCGGACGTCATCGGCATTGATGGTCAATTCGGCCATCTGCAGTCCCTGCTCTCTACATCTCGTGGTCATCATCGGTGCAGCACTGGCTGTGATGACCTTCTTGTGTGGTTCGAAGTGTGCTGTGGCGTCTCAGCCAGCCTGCCCCGCGAGCTGGCGGCGCAGTTCGGTGAGCCGGGCGAGAGTCGAGGCATCGAGCACCTCGTCGCCAACCGTGACGCGGACGCCGCCCAGAAGCTGGGGATCGACCGTCGTGGTGATCTTGAGCTCGCGGCCGTACAACCGGTTGAGACCGGTCTGCAGCCGCTCCGCCTGATCGTTGTTCAGGGGCCGCGCTACGGCGACCTCCGCGATCCAACGCTCCTGGCGCTTGGCGGCCAGCGCGGCGAAGCGCTTCACGAGTTCGGTCGGCTTGAGGCCGCGCGGATCCGCCGCAGCCTGGCCGATGAGCAGACGCGCCTCGTCCGATGCACTCGGGACGAGGCGAAGTGCCAGCGTCCGCTTGGCCTCGGCACTGGCCTGCGGCTCGCTCAGGGCGGCCTGCAGATCGTGGCTGTCGTCAACGGTTCGGACGAAGGAGAAGAGATCGTTCTCGAGCCGTTCCAGCCCGCTCAGCCCCGACGCTTCGCCCCTCTGCTCGGCGACGGCGATCGCCACAGTCGCTGCCAGGGTCTCGAGTGCATCGCTGATGTCGCGGGAGCCCGCCCAGCGCTGCGAGGCCAGCCTCGACACGATCTCCGCCGCGTCGGCCGATGCCTTGCCCGCGAGAAGCCGCTGGACGAGGGCAGACTTCTCCGCGCCCTCGCGGGACGGGTCCGTCAACGCTCGCCGGAGGCCGGCCGAAGCGTCGAGGACCCGCAGGATGCCGAAGAGCTCATCCGCCAGCGACAGCGACGCCGTGGGCAGCTTGGTCTCCAGATCCGCCAGCGCGGTGGCCAGCGATTCGCTCGATACTCCTGCCATTACTTCGCCGCACCTGCGTTCTGGGCTTCCAGGTCCGCGAGGAAGCGGTCGACGACGCGGCTTGCGCGGGCGTCGTCGTCCAAGGCTTCGCCGACGATGCGCCCGGCGAGCGTCGTCGCCATCGAGCCGACCTCACTGCGCAGCGAGACGAGCGCATGCTGCCGCTCGGCCTCGATCTGCACGTGGGCCTGCTCGGTGATCCGCGCGGCCTCGGCGGCCGCCCGCTCCTTGAGCTCGGCCAGGATCTGGGCGCCCTCGGCACGAGCCTCCTCGCGGATGCGATTCGCCTCGGTCCGGGCGTCCACAAGCTGCTGCTTGTACTCCTCGAGGGCAGCGGAAGCCTCGGCCTGGGCCTTCTCGGCCTTCGCAATGCCGCCCTCGATCGCCTCAGCGCGCGCGGCGAAGGTCTTCTCGAACGCCGGCACAACGTACTTGACCGCGATGAAGAGCAGGATCGCAAAGCCGACCGCGGTGACGAGCACCTCCCACCAGTTCGGTGCGAGCGGGTTGGCGCTCTCGGTGGCTGCTTGCACCATGAGCTGATGCATCGGTTCCACCCCTCCTATCTACTGAAGTAGCTGGTTCTCGGCTCGGTAATGCCCGTTTTACTTCAGGACGAAGGCGAACACGAGGCCGAGGATGGCGAGCGCCTCGGTCAGTGCAAGGCCGAGGAACGCGAGCGGCTGGAGAACGCGCTGCGCCTCAGGCTGACGGGCAACACCGTTGATGTAGGCCGCGAAGACGAGACCCACGCCGATGGCACCGCCGATGGCGGAAAGACCGTAGCCGATGAGGTTGAGGCTGCCGTTGATCGTGCCGTTCATTGATTTTCCTTTCAATCGCCCGCAGGCAGGTTGATGGGTTGGGTGCCCCCTCCGCGAGGGGAATTCTCAGTGGGCGTCGGCCGCGACCGCGCCCTGGATGTAGATCGCGGTGAGAAGCGTGAACACATAGGCCTGGAGCACCATGATCAGCGCCTCCAGCATGTACATGGCCACCGCAAAGATCAGCACGAACACGCTCAGGCCCTTGAGGACAACGTTCTCCTGCTCGACCAGGAACGCGATGCCGGATCCCGCGAGGGCCACGACGAGGTGCCCCGCAAGCATGGTCGCAAAGAGACGGAGGCTGTGGGTCATCGGGCGAACGATGAAGTTCGAGATGATCTCGATGGGCACGACGATCGGCATGATGTACCACGGCACGCCCGAGGGGACCACGGCGAGCTTGAGGTAGCGGAGGCCGAAGCGCTTGAGCCCCACACCGATCCAGATGACGTAGACGAGGCCGGCGAGGAAGTAGGCGCCGCCGACATGGGACATCGTCGGGAGCTGGAAGAGCGGGATGGCGCCGTAGATGTTGTTCAGCAGGATGAAGAAGAACAGCGCGAAGAGGAGCGGCACGAATGCCATGAAGTCGCGACCGCCGATGACGTCCTTGCCGATGCCATTGCGGACGAAGCCGTAGAGCTGCTCTCCGAGGAACTGGAGCTTGCCCGGGACGAGCTGCCGCTTGCGCGAAGCCGCGATGAAGAACCACGCGATGAAGACCACCGACAGCAGGACGAGCAGCATCTGCTTGTTGAAGCCCTCGTCTGCGCCCCATGGCAGGATCGCCGGGAGGTGCAGGCTTTCGAGGCCGGGAGGGGTGAAAGTGCCGCTGTTGTCGGCGGCCGGAAGCGTGAGCGGGGTCAACGCGATTCCTCTCTTGCAGTGTCCTTCATCGGGCAGGTGCCGGGGCGAGTGGCTTCGACCCCCACATGTGAAATTGTTGGTAGCTCCATCAGCTGCCGCTGTTCCCTTCGACGTCGTCGTCGCCGGGGTCGGCCTGTGCTGGTCCATGCTGCTGCGTGAAGAGTCCGTGCTTGCCGGCGAGGTACAGGCCGCCGACAATCCCCAGCAGGGCTCCGATGAGCACGAACCAGCGGGTTTTCAGGAGAGTGTCCAGCCCCCACCCTATCAAACTCCAGACAATGGTCCCGCCAATGATGTAGCTGAAGACAGCCATGCCTGCGTTGTAGCCGCCGTCGCCGTGAGGCAGGGGTTCGGAGGGTTCATGAGGGGCTCCGCGGTCAGCCACGGGGACCTCCGGGGGTAGCGCCGGGAGTCGGCGAACCGGCTTGTCCTGGTTCCTCCGGATCGTTGAAGATCTGGAGCCGAACGCGGCTGAAGCCCCACAGCTCGATGGCCTGCCAGACGACGACCGTCACGATGCCGGCGGCTCCGAACCAGGGCGGGTCGATCCAGGCGGGGGTGCCGATCCAGATCAGCAGGGCCGCGAAGCCGATGATCTTGATGAGGTAGACCACTGCGAACATGCCGATCGCGCCGGCCGGGTTCCGTCGCCCCACGAAATGGCCCACGAGGAGGCTGATGGCGAAGAACGCAATGACGACGACGGCGGCGAACGCGACGCTTCCCGCGGCGGCCGGCCCAGTGGCCAGCCAAGCGACGACGGCGAGGACTGCGTCCACTCCGGCGGTCGTCCCCGAGCACAGTCCCGCGAGCCGCAGCCACAGTGACGAGAAGCTGACGCCGACGGGTCCGGTACCGCGACCGGGGCGTGCAGGCGTGCTGGTCATCTCGAGCCGTTCGTCGGCGGCCACCCATCGATGGGTGCGCCATCGAAGCGGTGCCGGCGTGGGTGTGGGTGCGGTCCCTATTCTACATGAGATAGAAACTCAGTGGCTGACGCTCGGACGCGTACCCAGGCCGCCCGCCGTCGCCCGCCATTGGGCGAGCGCGACGCCGGTCTGGGCCACGATCCAGGCCGCCCCGCAGACCCAGAGCGAGAGCCAGTACCAGCCTCGGTCCGACCAGGGCGGAGAGCCGACCACGAGGAGCGCGATCGCGAACGCGACCACCTTCATGAGCACGTCCGCGACGAGCGTGCGCCGGCCAAAAGGAAGGGTGGGGGCCGCGCCGTGGAGGATCACGACCGGCGCGCCGCCGCATACGGCGACCACGGCGAGCGAGAGGAAGGTCGAATAGAGCAGGGGAACTCCCCCGTTGCCCAGCCCGGTGAAGCCGAGGAACGTGGCCGCCGCAACCGTCGCCGCGAAGGGGACGGTGAGGCGCGGAACCCACGGGGTCGAGCGGAGCCACACGCGGCGCACGGGGCTGCTCGCAACATTCTCCCGGACCCACGGGTGCATCGTGAGGAACGCGACGGCCGGGAGGACGATGATGTTGAAGACCGTGAGCGGGATCCACGGGACGAACGCGTACGCCACCCCGCCGAAAGCCACGAACGCCGTCCAGACGTACATCACGGCAACGGCCTGCCGATGCGTGTAGCCGAGGTCGAGCAGCTTGTGGTGCACGTGCTCCCGGTCGGGCGAGAACGGCGATCGTCCGCTCGCCGTCCGCCGCAGGACGGCGAGGATGAGGTCGAGGAACGGGAGAACCATGACGACGATCGGCAGCACCACGGGAACGAACGTGGGAATGCCTTCCGCTCGGTCATAGAGCCCCGACGCGATCTGGCCCGTTGCGACCACCGCGCCGGTGGCCATGACGAGCCCGAGCAGCATGGAACCGGAATCGCCCATGAAGATCTTCGCCGGATGAGCGTTGTGCGGCAGGAACCCCACGCAGATGCCCACGAGGAGCGCCATGAGGAGGGTCGAGAGGTCGGTGTAGTCCGGCAGGAGCGCGTTCCGGTGCACCCAGTAGGCGGTCAGGAAGAACGCGAAGCCGCCGATCCCCGCGACGCCGGCGGCAAGCCCGTCGAGGCCGTCCACGAAGTTGATCGCGTTGACCGTCAGGACGATGAGGAACATCGTGAGGCCGATCTGCAGCCATTCCTGCGTCACCGGCAGCAGGCCGAGTGGGAGGAACGTGACGCGCGGGCCCCAGAAGGCCACGATGCCTGCCGCCACGATCTGCCCCGCCAGTTTGACCCAGCTGTTCAGGTCCACGATGTCGTCGATTGCGCCGAGCAGGACGATGAAGACGGCCCCGCCCAGGACGGCCCAGGTCTGCGGGGTGTCGAAGAAGATCGACCGGATCCACACGGTCTGCGACGCCGCCCAGAACGCGGCGGCGAACCCCGCAAGCATCGCGATCCCGCCGAGGCGCGGGACGGAGCGGGTGTGCACGTCCCGCTCGCGCACGGGCGAGACGATGCCGAGCCGGAGGGCGACGACGCGGACGACCCCAGTCGCGGCATACGTGACGATGGCGGCCAGCATGGCCACGAGGACATAGATGAACATGGGTCAGCCGGCGGCCTCCCCCGAGCTCGCCGTCACGCGCTGGGCTGCGGCGGGAAGCTCAGTGAAGGCGGTCCGGTACCCGCGGCGACGCACGCGCGTGGGCATGAGGCGGTAGGCCCCGCGCACGAGCACGTTCCGGCCGAAGGCCAGGGGCCCGACGTAGTGGGCGCCGAGCAGCCGGCGCTGGAGCCGCAGCTCGGCCATGAGCATCCGGCTGCCGCCGCGGCGGGCGTAGGCGCCGTCGCTCACTCGGTACAGCACGAGGACGTCCGGCACATTGGCGCCGAGGCTCCCGCCGTGGAGCATTCTCGCCCACAGCCAGTAGTCCTCCATGTCCGGCACGCCCCGGTAGCCGCCGGCAGCGCGGACTGCAGAGGCGCGGTACACGACGCTCGGATGGTTGAACGGCGTGCGGAATCCGAGCTGGGCCATGATCTCGCGGTGCGTCACCGGGACGGGTCGGCTCGCGAGCCGCCGGGACTCGTCGTCGCCGATTTCGGCGATTGCCGAGCCCACGATGTCGTAGCCCTCGGCCAGGAGCGCCAGCTGCCGCTCGAAGCGCTCGGGCAGCGCGACGTCGTCGGCGTCCATCCGCGCAACCACGTCATGGCGGCAGAGTTCGAGGCCGGCGTCGAGCGCGTCTGCGAGGCCGACTCCGGCGGGCAGCCGAAGAACGTCAGTCGGCAGATCGGGGTTCCGCTCGGCCTCGCTGAGGACCGCCTCGATGTCTTCGCCCACCGGGCCGTCCCGCACGATCACGAGCTGGGCCGGCCTGACCGTCTGGTCGAGGGTCACCGACGCAATGGCGCGGCGGACCCGCGCAGCCACGTCGCCGGCGTAGACGGGCAGGAGGACCGAGAACTCGGGCACCGCCGCGGGCTCCCGTTGCGCCGTCATCTCCGCAGGGTCCACACCCTGCGGAGATGACGGCGCATCGGAGCGGGGCAGGCCGCCGACGCCGGCGAGGACCTCCTCGTTGGGACGCGGCGCGCGGGAAAGCGCCTCGCAGAGGCCCGCAGCACCAGCCTTGAGCACCAGCCACGGAGACGCGCTGTTCCGCACCATGACGCCCCAGCGCCGGAGCGTCGAGGCCCCGTAGAGGGCCTTGTCGGCGGGCGCCAGCGCGGGCGAGCGAAAGAAGGTCCAGAGCTTGTTGCGCACCTCGAAGCGGAAGCGTTCCCCGACGTCGGCCGTGTGGGAATCGTAGGTCTTCGTGTGGTGCTCGACGACGGAATCGAGGCTTGCGAGGGCAAGTCTCCGGCGCGCGAGGCGCATGGTGAACTCGAAGTCGTCGTTCCAGAGGAAGAAGTCCGCGAGGGGGAGGCCGAGGGCCCGGATCGCCTCGGCGTCGACGAACAGCGAGACGAACGACGCCGAGCGCACGACCCTCGCGCGGTGGGCTGCGGCGAAGGAACGGTCGGCCGGCGCGGCGTCCCAGCGGTCGCGCATCGTGTTCATCGGATGGTGCCGCCCATCGCTCCAGACAACGCTGCTCGCGATGAACGCAGGCTTGTCGGTCCGGGGGCACGCCTCCCACAGGCGCAGCGCCTCCGACAAGGTTCCCGCGAGCGGAACCGTGTCGTCGTCCATGATCCAGACGAGGTCAGGCGCGTGCCGGGCCAGAGCGGCAGCCATCCCCACGGCGAAGCCCCCGGCGCCACCTGTGTTCTCGCTCAGACGGATCAGCTCGTACTCGAAGGGCACGCTGAGCCCTTCGAGGAACTCTCCGGAGCCGTCAGTCGACGCGTTGTCGACCACCACGAGCGCCTCCGGCACCCGGTCCCCCGCGGCAAGCGCGGAGAGGGACCGCTCGAGCAGCTCGCGCCGGTTGTAGCTCACGACGACGGCGACGACCCGCGGCGCGCGGGCCTCAGTCACGCGGCTGCTCCGCAGTGGCCCCCGCCGTCGTCTGCTGCCCACTCCCCTGGCCGTCGCTGGCGGGCTCACCCGGTTCCGGGGCCTCGCTCGAGGCCTCCCCCGGCTCGACAGCCTGCACTTCAGAGGTCTCGGGTTCTGGTCGGTCCTGCTCGGCCAGCGGCTCC
>NZ_DAIUJO010000029.1:7847-39136 GCF_036848755.1 Sinomonas sp.
CAGCCAGCGGCTCCGGCTCCTCGCCCAACCCCAGGATGTCCGGCACGATCTCCCGCAGGGCCTCGAGGCTCACGCCGCCCTGCCGCACGACCCGCAAGCGCTCCCCCGTGCAGTCCACAATCGTCGAGGGGACGCCCTCGGCGCTGCCATCGACGGGCCTGAAGCCGCCGTCGAGGTAGACCTCAACGGACTCCGCGAGCTGTTCCCGTGCCTCGTCGGCAGTCTGTGCGGCCTTGTGGCCGGTCCGGTTGGCCGAGGAAACCGCGAGCGGACCCGTGATGGTCAGGAGAGCCTGCGCGATCTCGTCGTCCGGGATGCGGAGAGCAACGGTGCCCTGGGTGTCGCCGAGGTCCCACGTCAGCGACGGCTGCGCGTGGAAGATGAGCGTGAGCGGCCCCGGCCAGAACCTCTCGGCGAGTCGCCGCCCCGCCTCGGGGACCTCGGTGGCGAGACCGTCCATGGTCTGGAGCCGCGGAATGAGCACCGGCGGCGGCATAGAACGGCCGCGGCCCTTGGCGGCCAGGAGCGTCGCGACCGCCTGAGCCGAGAACGCGTCGGCCGCGATGCCGTAGACGGTGTCCGTCGGCATCACGACGCACTGCTTGGCTGCGATGGCCCGCTGTGCATGAGCGAGGCCCTCGGCTCGCCGTTCCCGGTCGCTGCAGTTGTAGCTCGTGGTCGTCACGGCCTCAATTCTTCCACGCGCGCGGCCTCGCTCCGGACAGCCGACGTGGCGCGTGGGAGGCCGTTCAGGTCTTGGTGGGACGCGACCTGCGTCCAGCCAGGGTCCGAGGAGAGCCTGCTGGCGAGTGAGCCCGCCTGCACCTCGGCGTGCTCCATGACGAAGAATCCCCCCGGGCGGAGGAGGCGAGCCGCGGACGCAATCGCTGCGAGCGGCAGCGCGAGTCCGTCCTCTCCGCCTCCGTAGAGGGCGAGCTCGGGGTCGTGCTCGGCCGCCTCGGGCTCCCGCGGGACCATGCCCGCTGGGATGTAGGGCGGGTTGCTCACGACGACGTCCACGGTGCCGTCGAGTTCTGGGAACGCGGTGCGCAGGTCGCCGAGGACGAGATCGACGCGCCCGCCCACCTCGGGCAGGGCGACGTTACGGGCGGCCCAGGCGAAGGCGAATTCGGAGAGTTCCACGGCGTGGACATGACTCGTGGGGCATTCGGCGGCAATCGAGGCGGCAATGGCTCCTGAACCGGTCCCGAGATCGACGACGACGGGGGCCGCGAGAACGGCGCGATGCGCACCGATCCAGTCGAGCGCGAGGGACACGACGGTCTCGGTCTCCGGCCGGGGGACGAAGACGCCGGGCCCCACGCTGAGCGCGAGCTGGCGGAAGTGGGCGACGCCGGTCAGGTGCTGGAGGGGAACGCGCTTGGCCCTCTCCTCGACAAGCTCCCAGAACCCGTCGGGAACGGGGCTGCCGACGACGGCGAGCGCGCGGAGCCGCCCGAGCCCGCAGCCGAGAAGATGCTCGGCCAGCAATTCGGCGTCGGCTCGAGGGCTCGGCACGCCCGCCTCGGCGAGCAACTCCGTCGCCCGTCGCAGCGCGACGCCGAGATCCTCGCCGCCCGCGCCCCCGGCAGAGTTGCTCACGTGCCTACTCGCCGAGGGCGTCGAGGCGGTGCTGCTCGTCCATGTCGATGCAGGACTTGACCACCGGCTCGAGATCGCCGTTCATGACCGCATCGAGGTTGTACGCCTTGTAGCCCGTGCGGTGGTCGGCGATCCGGTTCTCGGGATAGTTGTACGTGCGAATCCGCTCCGAGCGGTCCATGGTGCGGACCTGCGACTTGCGGACCTCGGCGTTCTCCGCGTCGATCTGCTCCTGCTGGTGGGCGAGGAGGCGCGAGCGCAGGACCCGCATCGCGGCCTCGCGGTTCTGGAGCTGCGACTTCTCGTTCTGCATGGCCACGACGATGCCGGTGGGGAGGTGCGTGATGCGCACCGCAGAGTCCGTCGTGTTGACGGACTGGCCGCCGGGGCCCGAAGAGCGGTACACGTCGATCTTGAGGTCATTCGCGTTGATCTCGATCTCCTCCGGCTCGTCGACCTCGGGGAACACGAGCACGCCCGCCGCCGACGTGTGGATTCGGCCCTGGGATTCCGTGACGGGCACACGCTGGACCCGGTGGACACCGCCCTCGTACTTGAGGTGCGCATACACGCCCTCCGCGGGATCGTTGGACGTGCCCTTGATGGCGACCTGGACGTCCTTGTACCCGCCAAGGTCGGACTCGGTCGAGGAGAGGATCTCGGTCTTCCATCCCTTCGACTCGGCGTAGCGCGTGTACATGCGCAGGAGATCGGCCGCGAACAGCGCTGCCTCGTCGCCGCCCTCGCCTCCCTTGACCTCGAGGATGACGTTGCGCGCGTCGTTGGGATCGCGCGGAATGAGCAGCCGGCGCAGCTTCTCCTGCGCCGTGGCGAGGGACGCCTCGAGTTCGGGCAGCTCCGCGGCGAAGTCTGGATCCTCGGCTGCCATCTCCCGGGCCGCCTCGACGTCGTCGGAGAGCTGCTTCCAGCGGGTGTGGGCCTCGACGATGCCGTTGAGCTGGGCGGAGCGACGGCCGAGCTTCCGCGCGAGCGCCTGGTCCTGGTAGACCGCAGGGTCGCTCAGCTGCTTCTGCAGGTCTGCGTGCTCGTCCAGCAGTCCTTTCACGGACTCGAACATGTGGGGCCTCTCTTAGGGGTGGCGGGTGGTTGAGACGCGGTCGACAAACGACGACGGCGGCCGGCGCCGGGGTCTCCGGGCCGGCCGCCGTGCGGGGCAGCTAGTGCTTGTCGTTCTCCGACTTCGAGGCGAGCGTCGTCTTCTGCACCTGCAGGAGGAACTCGACGTTCGACTGGGTTTCGCGGATCTTCGACGTGAGCAGCTCGAGAGCCTGCTGGGTGTCGAGGCCGGAGAGCACGCGGCGCAGGCGCCACATGATCTTGACCTCGTCCGAAGAGAGCAGGTTCTCCTCGCGACGCGTGCCGGAGGCATTGACGTCGACTGCGGGGAAGATGCGCTTGTCGGCGAGCTGGCGGGACAGGCGGAGCTCCATGTTGCCCGTGCCCTTGAACTCCTCGAAGATGACCTCGTCCATCTTGGAGCCCGTCTCGACGAGCGCGGTCGCGATGATGGTGAGCGATCCGCCGTTCTCGATGTTGCGCGCCGCGCCGAAGAAGCGCTTCGGCGGGTACAGGGCCGCCGAGTCGACGCCACCCGAGAGGATGCGCCCGGACGCGGGCGCCGAGAGGTTGTAAGCGCGCCCGAGGCGGGTCATCGAGTCAAGGAGCACGACGACGTCCATACCGAGCTCGACGAGCCGCTTGGCGCGCTCGATCGCGAGCTCAGCGACGGTCGTGTGGTCGTCGGCGGGCCGGTCGAAGGTCGAGGCGATGACCTCGCCGCGGACCGAACGCTGCATGTCCGTGACCTCTTCAGGCCGCTCGTCGACGAGCACCATCATGAGGTGGACCTCAGGATTGTTCACGGTGATCGCGTTCGCGATGGACTGGAGGATGAGCGTCTTGCCTGCCTTCGGAGGCGAGACGATGAGGCCGCGCTGGCCCTTGCCGAGCGGCGCGACGAGGTCTATCGCGCGGGGGCCGACCTTCTTCGGGTCGGTCTCGAGCCGCAGGCGCTCGGACGGGTAGAGCGGGACGAGCTTGTTGAACTCGACGCGGTTCTTGAGGTCCTCGGTGTTCTTGCCGTTCACGCTCGTCACGCGGACCAGGGCGTTGAACTTCTGGCGGCCGCCCTGGTTCTGGCGGTTGTCCTCGCCGTCGCGAGGGGCGCGGATGGCGCCGACGACGGCGTCGCCCTTGCGCAGGTTGTACTTCTTGACCTGGGCGAGCGGCACGTAGACGTCGTTGGGTCCGGGGAGGTACCCCGACGTCCGGATGAACGCGTAGTTCTCGAGGACGTCGAGGATGCCCGCGACAGGGACGAGCACGTCGTCGTCGGTCACCTCGGTCTCGTCCACCTCCGGGCCCTGGTTGCGGCCGCGGCGGCGGTCGTTGCGATCGCGGAACCGGTCGTTGCGGCCTTCTTCGCGATCACGCTCGCGTCCACGGCGATTGCGGCGGCTGCGGCGGTTTCCGCCGTCTTCGCCCTCGGAGTCGTCGCGACGGCGCTCCTGCTGGCCGCGGTCGCCACGCTCGCGGCGACGCTCGCCGGCCTCTGCCGGCTGGCCCTCAGGCTGTCCGGCTTCAGCAGGGGCGTGGGCGGGCGCCTCCGCGGGGGCCTCAGCAGGCGCAGCCTCGACGGCGGGCGCGGACTCGGCGACAACGGTGCCTTCGCTCCCGGCGCGACGGTTGCGGTTGCGGGTCCTCGGCTGGCGCGGCGCCTCCGTCGGCGCCGTCTCGGGTGCAGCCTCCGCAACCTGAGCAGACTCTGCCGGCGCGGCCTTGGGCGAGCGCCGGGCGACGGGCGCTTCACTCCGCAGCTGCTCCTGCAGCGGCTGGGCTTCGACCGGCCGGGCCTGGGAAGGCTGGGCCGGGGCAGCCTGGGTCGCCTCAGCGGGTGCTTCAACGGTCGCGGTCACGACGCCGTCGCTTCCGGCACGCCGACGGGTGCGGCCGCGGCCACGGGCCGGAGCGGCCTCCTCGGCTGCGGGCGCAGCCGTTTCCCTGGCCTCGGGAGCAGCGGCCGGCTGCTCGGACGGCTGGGCGGCAGTCGCAGTGCGGCGCACCACGGGCTCGCCCTTCTGGTGTGCGGAGATGGCGGCCACGAGGTCGCCCTTCCGCATGCGGGAACCGCCGGTGATACCCAGCTGGGAGGCCAGCGCCTGGAGCTGCGCGAGCTTGAGGCCCGCGATGCCCTTGGATTCAGGCGAAGTGGAGGCGTCCACTGCCGGGTTCAGCTCAGTGGTCTGTGTCACGAAGGATCCTTCCCCGTCGACTGCGGCAGCTGTCAGAAGCGGCCGCATCGTGTTGGTGACCGCGTTCAGATACAGCGGTCGGATGGCTGCCCCGTTGCGCCAGAACGGCAGAACGGCAGAACGGAGCACACTGCGGATTCGCCCCAGGCGTACGAAGGGGGACAGAGCTTGCGGCAGCTGCAAGCGGGCTGACCGGCTGCGGAGCTGGTAGGGACGGCATTCGGAGCGGATGTGCTGGGCCTGCTGGACGTCCCGATAAGGAGAACGTGGGCCTGCGGGGCGAAAGCTACCGCGAATGCACTTCTACTCTAGCACCTTCGGCATCCACACCGAGCCGCATGACACGCCAGCGAGTCTCGGATCCCGCGGCTTCCGCTCCCAGCGCAAAACGTTCGACGGCGGCCTGCACCTCGTCCGCCTCCGCCGCACCTCCCGCGAGCGCGAGCACTGTCGGCCCCGCGCCCGACACGACGGCGGCGTGGCCCTCGTCGCGAAGCCGACGGATGAGCTCTGCACTCGGCCGCATGGCCGAGGCCCGATAGCTCTGATGCAGGTAGTCCTCGGTCCCCGGGACAAGCAACGACGGGTCGTTCGTCAGCGCGTGCACGAGCAGCGCCGCTCGCCCTGCGTTCGCCGCGGCGGCCTGATGCGGGACGGATGAGGGCAGGAGCGAGCGCGCAAGCTCCGTGGAGAGCTCGTAGTCGGGCACAGCGACGATCGGCACCACGTCGGGGTGCACGCGCGCAATGGCCGTCCGGAACGCTTCGCCGTCCTGCCACGAGAGCGCGAGCGAACCGAAGATCGCAGGCGCGACGTTGTCGGGATGGCCCTCGATCTCGCTGCAGAGCTGGAGGACCCACTCGCGGCTGGGCCGTTCGTCCGAGGGGACGAGCTCAGCGGCGGCGAGCACTGCAGCCACGGTCGCCGACGCTGAGGAACCGAGGCCGCGCCCGTGCGGGCTCACGTTCTCGGCCGTGATCCGCAGTCCGGCGCGTCGATACCCGAGCCGCGAGAGCGCGGCGTCCACCGTGCGGACCACGAGGTGGCTCGCGTCGCGCGGGAGGGTGTCCGCGCCCTCGCCGCTGAGCTCGAAGGCCAGCTCGCCGTCGTCGGCCGTCTCGACGCTCACGGTGTCGTAGAGCGAGAGGGCGAGGCCGAGGCTGTCAAACCCGGGCCCGAGGTTCGCGCTCGTCGCGGGAACGCGGACGGTGACGCGTTGCCCGGCCTCGACGGTGCGGAGCGAGGATTCCCGGGCGGTCGACTGCATCGTCACGGGGCTACGGCTCGAGGCCGAGGACGCTGGCGACGCTCACGACGTCGTTCGCGACCTTGACCGGCTCGACCTGGCCGCCGGCCTCGGTGCGCAGCGCCCACTGCGGGTCCTTGAGGCCGTGGCCCGTGACTGTGCAGACGATCCGCTGGCCTGTGGGGACCTTCCCGGCCGCGTGCATCTTGAGCAGTCCCGCGACGCTCGCGGCGGAACCCGGCTCGACGAACACGGCCTCCTTGGCGGAGAGCCAGCGGTGCGCGGCGAGAATCTGCTCGTCCGAGACCGCGTCGATGAGGCCGCCGGACTCGTCGCGGGCGGCGACTGCCGTCTCCCACGATGCCGGGTTGCCGATCCGGATCGCCGTGGCGATGGTCTCGGGGTGGGTGATCGGGTGGCCGGCAACGAACGGGGCCGCGCCCTCGGCCTGGAAGCCCCACATCACGGGAAGCTTCGTCGCGACGGCGGGAAGCGTGCGCGTGGCACCCTCGGCGTCTTCTGCGCTCGCCCTCACCGGGTACTCGGTGTCCTTCGCGTACTCCTTGTAGCCCTTCCAGTAGGCCGAGATGTTGCCCGCATTGCCGACCGGGAGGACGTGGATGTCCGGGGCGTCGCCGAGGGCATCGACGATCTCGAACGCGGCTGTCTTCTGACCCTCGATCCGGGCCGGGTTGACGGAATTCACGAGGAAGACCGGGTAGGCGTCGGCGAGCTTGCGCGCGATCTCAAGGCAGTCGTCGAAGTTGCCGTCGACTTGGAGGAGCGTCGCGCCGTGCGCGATCGCCTGGCTCAGCTTGCCCATCGCGATCTTGCCCTCAGGCACGAGCACCGCACACGTGAGGCCCGCCGTCGTCGCGTAGGCAGCTGCCGACGCCGACGTGTTGCCGGTCGAGGCGCACACGACCGCCTTCGCACCTGCCTCGACCGCGGCTGTCATGGCCATGGTCATCCCGCGGTCCTTGAACGAGCCGGTCGGGTTCATCCCCTCGACCTTGAGGTACACCTCCGAGCCGGTGAGCGCCGAGAGCTGCTGGGCGTGGACAAGCGGAGTGCCCCCCTCGCCGAGGGTGATCACTCTGGTCGCCTCGGTGACGGGCAGGCGATCGGCATATTCGCGGATGACTCCGCGCCACTGGTGGGCCACTAGACTCCTTCGACTCGGAGGACGCTCGTCACGGATTCGACGGCGTCGAGGTTCTTGATGTCGGCGACGGTCTCGGCGAGGGCCTTCTCCGTCGCGCGATGGGTCACGAAGCGCAGTTCGGCCCGGCCCGTTCCCGAGCCGGGTGCGCCGCCGTCGAGTGTCTGGCGCATCGCCTCGATGGAGACGCCGTGCTCTGCGAAGACTGCCGCAACCCGGGACAGGACGCCCGGCTGGTCGGCAACCTCGAGCCCGATGCTGTAGCTCGTGACGATTCCTTCGACTCCGACCATCGGCAGCCTGCGCGTGGCGGTGTCCGTCCGGCCCGGCGCGCCCGCGACGACGCGCCGCGCGGTGGAGACCAAGTCCCCCATGACGGCCGAGGCAGTGGGGCGGCCGCCGGCGCCGGCGCCGTAGAACATGAGCTGGCCGGCGTTCTCCGCTTCGACGAACACCGCGTTGTAGGCTCCGCGTACCGCCGCCAGCGGATGCTCGCGCGGCAGGAGCGTGGGGTGGACTCGGACGCTCGTGCCCTCGTTGCCCTCTCCCCCCTCGCGGCCCTCCAGCTGGACGAGTTCGGCGATCGCAAGGAGCTTGATGACGAAGCCCGACTCCTTGGCCGCGGCGATGTCCTCTGCCGTGACGCTCGTGATGCCCTGGCAGCGCACATCCTCGAGGCTCACCGGGGTGTGGAACGCGAGGGTCGCGAGGAGCGCCGCCTTCGCCGCGGCGTCGTGGCCCTCGACATCCGCGGTCGGATCCGCCTCGGCGTACCCGAGCCGCTGGGCCTCGGCGAGCGCGTCCGCGAACGCCTCGCCGGTCGTGTCCATCTGGTCGAGGATGTAGTTCGTGGTCCCGTTGACGATCCCGAGGACGCGCGTGATGCGGTCGCCTGAGAGGCTCTCGCGGATCGGCCGGATGATCGGGATCGCCCCGGCCACGGCGGCTTCGAAGCTCAGCTCCGCGTTGTTGCGGTCGGCCTCCTCGAACAGCGCCGGGCCGTCCTGGGCGAGCAGGGCCTTGTTGCCGGTCACGACCGACGCGCCCTTGCGAATGGCGCGGAGGATGAGCGAGCGGGCAGGCTCGATCCCGCCCATGAGCTCGACCACGAGATCCGCGGAGTCCACGAGCGGCTCGGCCTCGTCGGTGAAGAGCTCGCGCGGGAGGTCGACGTCGCGCTTCGCGTCCAGACTGCGCACGGCGATGCCGGCAAGCTCGAGCCGCGCCCCTGACCGGGCGGCAAGCGCGTCCCCGTCCTCGAGCAGGATGCGCGCCACTTGGCTGCCGACCGTGCCGCAGCCGAGGAGGGCCACCTTCAGCACCTTGCGGGCCTCGGGCGCCGCGGCGTCGTCGGGCACGGCCTGTGGCTCGGGCCTCGTCTGAGTCTCGGTCATCCGATCTCCCATCGGGTTGTCACACTCCCATGTCGCGGGAGAGCAGGTCCTGTTCAGTTTCGCCGCGGACGATCCATCGCGCCGAACCGTGACGCACTGCGACGACGCCGGGGCGCCCCAGGTAGTTGTAGTTGCTCGAGAGCGCCCAACAGTAGGCGCCCGTCCCGGGGACCGCGAGAAGGTCGCCGCGTCCGGCGTCGGCGGGAAGGTACGCGTCGCGCACCACGATGTCGCCGCTCTCGCAGTGCTTGCCGACGACGCGCGTGAGCTGGGGCGCGGCGCCAGAGGCCCGGGACGCGAGCACGGCAGAGTAGTCCGCGTCGTAGAGGACGGGGCGCGCGTTGTCGCTCATGCCGCCGTCGACCGACAGATAGCGCCGGACAGCGGTGGAAGCGGAGGCGGCGCCACTGGCCGGCACATCCACCACGACGTCCTTGACGGTTCCGGCCCGGTAGAGGGTGAACGTCGACGGGCCGACAATGGCGCGGCCCGGCTCGATCGAGATCCTGGGCGGCGTGATCCCGAGCTCGGCGCACGTCGAACGGACGACGGCGGCCATCGCCTCCGCGATCTCGGCCGGCGGCCGCGGCGTGTCCACGGACGTGTAGGCGATGCCGTAGCCGCCGCCCAGGTCGACCTCCGGAAGGGCGACGTCGTACGCCGAACGCATGGCTGCCGTGAAGGTCAGGAGCTTCACAGCCGCGAGCTCGAAGCCCTCGGGCTCGAAGATCTGCGATCCGATGTGGCAGTGCAGGCCCAGCAGCTCGATGCTGTCGTGGCCGGCCGCAGCCGCCACGGCCTCCTCGGCCGCAGACGCCGCCTGGGCCGCCGCCTCACCGGATTCCTCCGCCACCTCTGCACGGAACTCCGCACTCGCGGTGCCCGGCGCCATGGACAGGCCGAACTTCTGGTCCTCGTGCGCGGTCGCGATGAATTCGTGGGTGTGCGCGTGGACGCCGGGAGTGAGGCGCAGCATGACCTTCGCGCGCACCTCGCGCCGCTCGGGATCCTGTGCCCAGTTGCGCTCGGCGCGGAAAGCGGCGATCGCGGCGACACGCTCGAGCTCGTCGAGGCTGTCGACGACGATCCGGCCGACGCCCATGTCGAGCGCGCGCTCGATCTCGGCGTCCGACTTGTTGTTCCCGTGCAGGCCGAGGAGCTCGCCGGGGACGCCTGCCTTGGCCGCGACGGCGAGCTCGCCACCCGAGCACGTGTCGAGCCGGAGGCCCTCCTCGACCACCCAGGCCGCGACCGCGGAGCACAGGAACGCCTTCCCTGCGTAGTAGACGTCCACTCCCCCGCACACGTCCGCGAAGGCCGAATCGAACGCCTCCTTGAAAGACCGCGCGCGCGCCCGGAAGTCGTCCTCGCTCAGGACGAAGAGCGGGGTGCCGAACTGTTCCGCGAGCTGCCCCACTCCGAGGCCGCCCACGGCGAGTTCGCCGCCCGGGGTCCGCTCGACGTCGTGCGCCCACATCTTGGCCTCGAGCCCATTCAGCCCTGCAGGCACCGCCAGCCAGTCCGGGGCAAGCGGAGACGCAGAGGCCGTTGGGGCGTCGGGCTCGCCCGTCGGCTGTGCCACGGTCACATCCTCTCCGGGGCCGAGACGCCGAGCAGGTCGAGGCCGTTCGCGAGCACCTGGCTCGTGGCGTCGTTGAGCCAGAGGCGCGTGCGGTTCAGGTCCGTGACCTCCTCGTCGCCCTGCGGCGCGATGCGGCAGTTGTCGTACCAGGAGTGGTACGCGCTCGCGATGGTCTCGAGGTGGCGCGCGACGCGGTGCGGCTCACGGAACTCGGCCGCCTTGGCGACGATCGAGGGATAGGCGGCGAGGTGCGCGAGGAGTTCGCCCTCCGTCGGATGGCTCAGGAGCGAGGCATCGAACACGTCGCGGCCGTCGACGGCGCGGGCGACGCCGGCGTCCACAGCGTTGCGTGCCGCCCCGCGCGAGCGCGCGTGGGCGTACTGGACGTAGTAGACGGGGTTCTCGTTGGAGTGCTTGCGCAGGAGTTCGGGATCGAGCGTGAGGGGGGAATCGGCCGGGTAGCGCGCGAGCGAATAGCGCACCGCGTCCTTCCCGAGCCAGTCGATGAGGTCCTTGAGCTCGATGATGTTGCCGGCGCGCTTCGAGAGCTTCGCACCGTTGACGGACACCAGCTGGCCGATGAGGATCTCGATGCTCTGCTCCGGGTCGTCCCCCGCGCAGGCCGCGATCGCCTTGAGGCGGTTGACGTAGCCGTGGTGGTCGGCGCCGAGGAGGTAGATCTTCTCGGGGAAGCCGCGGTCCTTCTTGGAGAGGTAGTACGCGGCGTCGGCGGCGAAGTAGGTGGGCTCGCCGTTGGCGCGGATGAGCACCCGGTCCTTGTCGTCCCCGAAGTCGGTCGTGCGCAGCCAGACGGCACCCTCGTCGTCGTACACGTGGCCCTGCTCGCGGAGGCGGGACACGGCCGACTCGATCGCCCCCGAGTCATGCAGGCCCTCCTTCTCGGAGAAGTAGACGTCGAAGGAGACGCCGAAGGCGGCGAGCGTGTCCTTGATGTCGCGCATCTGGGCCCCGTAGGCCGCGTGCCGGACGATCGGCAGGGCGGCGTCGTCGGTCAGCTCGCGGACATCGGGGTGCGCCGCCAGAACGTCGTGGCCCAGGTCCACGATGTACTGGCCCGGGTACCCGCCCTCGGGCACGTCGCGGCCATGCAGCCGCGCGAGCACCGAGTTCGCGAAGACGTTCATCTGGCTGCCGGCGTCGTTGATGTAGTACTCCGCGGTGACCTCAGCGCCCGACGCACGCAGCACGCGGGCGATCGAGTCTCCGAGGGCGGCCCAGCGGGTGTGGCCGATGTGGAGAGGGCCCGTCGGGTTGGCCGAGACGAACTCCATGTTCACGACGTGGCCTGCGAGCGCGTTGTTGCGTCCGTAGACGGGGCCTGCCTCGACGATGATCTTCGCGAGCGCGCCGGCTGCGGCGGCGTCGAGCGTGATGTTGAGGAAGCCGGGGCCCGCAACCTCGACGCTCTTGACGCCGTCGAACGACGAGAGGCGCGCCGCCAGAATCTCGGCGAACGCCCGCGGGTTCATCCCGGCCTTCTTGGCGAGTTGGAGGGCGATGTTCGTGGCCCAGTCACCGTGCTCCCGGTTCTTCGGCCGCTCCACGCGAATCTCTCCCGGGACATCGACGGCGAGTTCGCCGGCGCGGACGGCGTCCGCAAGGCAGGCGGAGATGGCGGAGGAGAGTTCTTCGGGAGTCACGGACCTAGATTACCGGCGGGGCGCCGCCGCCCTGAAACTGTGCAGGCTGGACCACCCCCGGGTGATCCTCGATGTAGCGCGGCCGGCAGATGACCCAGCCCGAGGCGGCCAAGGCGACGAGCGTCGCCCCGAGGAACGCAAACGACGCCGTCCAGTCGTGGGTCGCGTCATGCAGCAGGCCCGCCAGCAGGGGCCCGGCACAGGCCATGACATACCCGATGCCTTGGGCGAAGCCCGAGACTGCGCCAGAGGCCTGGTGGGAGCGCGTGCGCAGGTTCACGAGGACAAGCGCCAGCGGGAACGTGGCGGGCCCGAGCCCGGCGAGAACGGACCAGAGCGACGTCGCCGTCGTGGGCGCGAGCCAGAGCCCGAGGAATCCGACCGCGAAACACGCCACGCCGAACGCGACGACGGGAAAAGGATTGCGCAGGCGGCTCGCGAGGACCGGCACGATGAGGCTGAGCGGCAGCCCGACGCCCGAGAACAGGGCCAGCTGGACGCCGGCGGCCCCCGCGTCCAGGCCTGCACCCGTCAGCAGCGGCGGAAGCCAGGCGAACATCGTGTAGGTGTTGAGCGACGTGCAGCCGAACAGGAGGGCGAGAGCCCAGGCGGCCGGCGAGCGCCAAGGACGGATGACGACGCGTCCGGGATCCGCCGCCGCCTGCGCGCGGGCCGCGCGGCGATGGGCCGCCGGACGGGGCTTCCACACGAACAGCCACGGCAGGATCGCGACGGCGTTGAGCGCAGCCCACCAGCCGATCGACACGCGCCACCCGGCGGCCTCCGCAAGCGGCACCGCAAGGAGGGGCGGCACGGCGGTACCGACGCTGATGAGCGTCACGTACAGCGCAGTGAGGAGTCCGATGCGGCGCGGGAAGTACTTCTTGACCATGGGCGGCAGCACGACGTTCCCGGCACCCATTCCCGCGAGCGCCACGGCGGAGCCGACGAGGAACACGCCGGTCTCGGGCGCGAGGGCCCGGACGATCTGGCCCAGCCCCGCGGCGACCATCGCGCCCACGGCGATCGACTCGAGGCTCCAGCGACGCATGGCCAGGGGGGTGAGGAGACCCCCGATGCCGAACAGCGCGGTCGGAAGCATGCCGAGGATCCCGATGAGCCACGACGGAAGGTAGAGCTCGCCGCCGATCGCGCCGGTCAGCGGTGGCACGCTCGTGACGGCGGTGCGCAGCGTGAACGCGACGACCAGGATGCCGAGGCCCGCGATGAGGCGTCCGCGCGCGACCCGGCTCCTCAGGTCCCTGCCGTCCACTGCCTCCGCCTTCATCCCCGGTTCGCTCACCCCCCGACGTTACAGCAGCCGCGCTCGACCCTGGTCCGATAGCCTCACCCAGCGTTCCAACGGAACCCTCATAGCCTGCGCACAGACGAAGCGGCCGTGAACGGCATATGGCGGGGCTACGTTTAATGGTGGAGATTCCCTCTTCGTTTAATGGTGGAGATTCCCTCTTCTCGTTCACTTCAGGAAGCACGTCCATGCCAGCCTCCCCCGCGTCCGCCCGCCCGTCCTCGTCGCCACGACCCGCACGGAAGGTCGTCCTGGGCACCCTTGCCGGCGCGTCCCTCGTCGGAGCGGTGGCCGGTTGCGCGCCCTCTGGTGCGGCCGCTGTTCCGGACTCGACGACGAGTCCGGCGGCGTGCGCGAGCTCGCCCGCCGCGACATCCAGCTCGGCGTCGGCGAGCGGCCCGGGAGCACAGCCGTACCGAGACGGGACCTTCTGCGCGGACGGCCATTACGTCTCGCCCAACGGTCCCGAGACGATCGGCGTCGCGCTGACCCTCAAGTCGGGCGTCGTGACGAACGTCCAGATCACCGAGCACCCGACGAGCGCCAACACGCGCCTCTATCAGCGGCACTTCGCGTCAGGGATCAAGGACGTGGTCGTGGGGAAGAAGCTCGACGACCTCAACGTCGGGGTCGTCTCCGGCTCTTCGCTGACCGGGCAGGGGTTCAACGACGCCGTCACCGTCATCAAGCGCGAGGCGTCGTAGGACGCGGCCGTGGAAACGTTCGCGTTCGATGCCCTCGGAACCCGGTTCGAGGTGCGCACCGCACATCAGCTCGGCGCCGGGGTCCGCGAGGAGCTGCTGCGGGAGACGCAGCGCTTCGACTGGGTGTGGTCGCGATTCCGGCCGGACTCGCTTGTAGCCCAGATGCGGGCGAACGGCGGCCGGTGGGACATGCCAGCCGAGAGCTCTGCGCTCGCCAGCCTGTACGCCCGCCTCTACGAGGTCACCCGGGGTGCGGTCAACCCGTGGGTCGGGTCTAGCCTCGAGCGCCTCGGCTACGGCCCCCACTACGAGCTTGTGCCGACCGGGCCGCCCGAGCCCGCCCCGCTCTGGGACGACGACCACGTCTGGGAAGGCACCGCCGTCGTCCTTGCCCGCCCTGCCGTGCTCGACATCGGTGCCGCCGGCAAGGGGCTGCTCGTCGACCGCCTCGGCGCAATCCTCGACGAGGCCGGGCACGAGGCCTACGTGGTGGACGGCAGCGGCGACCTGCTGCACGCCGGTTCGGAGCCGGTCCGGGCCGCGCTCGAGCATCCCTACGACCCCGAGGAGGCGATCGGGATCGTTGAACTCGCGCGCGGCGCCCTCTGCGCGTCCGCCGGCAACCGCCGGACGTGGGGGGACGGCTTCCATCATCTGCTCGACGCGCGGACGGGTGCGCCAGTGCGCTCCATCATCGCGACGTGGGCGATGGCCTCGGACGCGATGACCGCCGACGCTCTCGCGACGGCGCTCTTCGTCGCGCCCGGTCCCGTGCTCGCCGCCGAATTCGCCGAGGCCGGCCCAGAGTGGCTTCAGGTCTTCTCGGACGGTCATGCCGAGGGCAGCCAGATCTTCATGGAGGGCCTGTTCTCGTGACCCCCACGCTCTCCGCTCCCGTCGCTGCGAGGCTTCGCCTGGTCACCGCCCTGGGGCGGCTCAGCGCGTACCGCCTCGTCGTCGTGGTGCTCGCAGCGCTAGCGGCCTACAGCGTGGTGCTCGGCGCGCTCGGCTGGCTCCCCTTCGGCGTCCCCGCCATGCTCGCGTCCCTTCTGGTCTGCCTCGCCGCCTCGTATGGGGTCAACCGGGTCGTGGCGGCCGCCGTGCGTGTCACGCCCCAGGCGGATTCGTCGCTCGTCACCGGGCTGCTGCTCTACTTCCTGTTCTGGCCGAGCCTCGCGCCCCTCGACCTAGCCGTCACCGCGCTCGCCGGCACCGCAGCGGCCCTGTCCAAGTACGTCCTGGCCGTGCACGGTCGGCACGCGTTCAATCCCGCCGCCCTGGGCGCGTTCGTGGTCGGCCTCACCGGGTGGGGCGCGGCCGCGTGGTGGGTTGGAACGCCCCCGATGCTGTGGCTCGTGCTTCCCGGCGCGCTCCTCGTGCTCTACCGCGTGCAGCGCCTTGCGATGGCAGGCCTCTTCGCACTCGTCGCCCTCGGGGTCTTCACAGCAGCCGTCGCGCAGGGCGGCATCGCTCCCCTCACCTCCGTCGGGCAGGCAGTCTCCCAGGGTCCGCTCGTGTTCTTCGCGGGCTTCATGCTCTCGGAACCGCTCACGATGCCTGGGCGCCGCCTTCACCAGTTCGGCTACGCGGCCGTCGTCGGCGTCGCGTACGCACTGCCGTTCACGCTGGGGCCGGTCTCCAATTCGCCCGAGCTGGCGCTCCTTGTCGGAAATCTCCTTGCCTTCGTGTTCGGCCTGACCCGCGGCGTGAGCCTCCGTTTCGTGGAGAGGCGCGAGCTCACGCCGACATCCCACGAGTTCGTCTTCCTCCCGTCGCGGCGCGTGCGCTTCGCGCCCGGGCAGTACGCCGAGCTGTCCCTTCCCGGCGGTGGCCCCGCCGGGGCTGGCAGCCGCCGGACGTTCAGCTTCACGAGCGCGCCTTCTTCGGACCTTCTCGCGTTCGGCGTGAGCACCGCGCCGCCGCTGTCCCCCTCAAAGCGTTCGCTCATGGGCTTGGTTCCGGGCCAACGCGTGTACTTGGCCGCGGTCGGGGGTGACTTCGTGCTCCCCCGCGACACCGACGATCCCCTCCTGCTCGTCGCCGGGGGGATCGGGATCACGCCGTTCGCGTCGATGCTGCGGGCTGCCCGCAGCTCGGGCGAGGGGCGCGACGTCGTGCTCGTCGCCTCGGTGCCCACCCCCGCGGAGCTTGCGTTCGCGGGGGTCCTGCGAGCCTCCGGGGCGAGGGTCGTCGTCCGGGCGTCCGACGGCGGCGCTCCCGCCGACTTCGCGGAGGACGCAGGCTCCGCCCCGTTCAGCGCCGCAAGACTCCGCGAACTCGTCCCCGACATCGATGCGCGCACGGCGTATGTCTCGGGGCCGCCGTCGTTCGTCGGGGCGGTCGCGCGGGAGCTACGGGAGGCGGGCGCTCGCCACGTCCGTCGCGACGCGTTCTCGGGCTACTGACCTCACGGCGCGCGGCGTAGGCTGACCAGCGGACATCCCTTCTGGAAGGAGTGAGCAATGGACCAGGACATCCAGAACCGCATCAAGGAGCTCATCGAGGAGGAGCGCGGCCTGCGCTCGGCGCTCGGAGACGGCAAGATCTCCGCCGACGAGGAGCACGAGCGGCTGACCTCCGTCGAGGCACAGCTCGACCAGTGCTGGGATCTCCTGCGCCAGCGTCGCGCCAAGCGGCAGTACGGTGAGAACCCGAACGAGGCAGCCCCCCGTTCCGCCGATGTCGTCGAGAACTACCTCGAGTAGGTTCGGCCGGACCATTTCCGGGGCTTCGGCGGCGTGGCGGTTTGCCTTCCGGCCGGTTTGCATGGCCGGGGTGAGCACCTGATAAGCTCGATGAGTCTCCACGGACGGGCCCTCGTAGCTCAGGGGATAGAGCGTCTGCCTCCGGAGCAGAAGGCCGTAGGTTCGAATCCTATCGAGGGCACCAGGAAAGGCCCCGCCGACCAAGTCGGCGGGGCCTTTTTGGTGAGCGCACCGGCAGACCCCCAGCTAAATCCCCGTTGTCGCGGTTCGCCTTCTGGCCGTCGTGGTCCGCCTTGTGATCTCCATTCCGTGGGCAGTCTTCTGTAGAGACCGGCGGCCGTGAAGATCAGCGCGCGGCTCCCACAAGCGCAAGAAGAACAGGACCCATGCCCCCTCTTCTATGCCTCGACCACTCTGGCACCGTCGCGCTGGGTGCGGCGCCAGGCGGAAGCGACGCACTGCTGCGGGGCGACGTCGTCTGGTGAATCGGTCCGAGCCCGTTCGCGTGCGCGATGGCCTAGAAGCTGGGGGATTTGGAGGGGCCAACTAGACTGGATCAGCCATGGCCTTGACGATCACGTACCCCAGCGCTCTGCCCGTCTCCGAACGGCGCGACGAGCTCATGGAGGCCATCGCGGCGAACCAGGTGACGATCATCGCGGGCGAGACCGGCTCCGGAAAGACGACCCAGATCCCCAAGATGTGCCTCGAGCTCGGCCTCGCCGAGAAGGGGCTCATCGGCCATACCCAGCCGAGGCGCCTCGCGGCCCGCACGGTGGCCGAGCGCATCGCGGAAGAACTGGGCGTCGAGCTGGGCCAGGAGGTCGGCTTCCAAGTCCGCTTCACCGGCGAAGTGGGCCCGGAGACGAAGGTCAAGCTCATGACCGACGGCATCCTGTTGGCGGAGATCCAGCGGGACCGGCTCCTCCGGCGCTACTCGACGATCATCATCGACGAGGCGCACGAGCGCAGCCTCAACATCGACTTCATCCTCGGCTACCTCAAGCGGGTCCTTCCCCAGCGGCCGGACCTCAAGGTCATCATCACGTCGGCGACCATCGATCCGCAGAGATTCGCGCTGCACTTCGCCCGCGAGCTGCCCGACGGGACCAGCGAGCCGGCCCCGGTCCTCGAGGTCTCGGGCCGCACCTACCCGGTTGAGATTCGCTACCGCCCGCTCGGGGGCGACGGCGGGGACACGGCGGACGACGACGAGTCGACCGTCGCGCGGTCCGACGACGCGCTCGAGGACGACCGTGATCCCCTCGACGCAGTGTGCGACGCCGTCGACGAACTCTCCCGTGAGGACCCGGGCGACATCCTCATCTTCTTCTCCGGCGAGCGCGAGATCCGCGATGCGGCAGACGCCCTCGGTGCGCGAATCCAATCCAACCGTCGCCTCGCGGGCGCCGAAATCCTCCCGCTCTACGCCCGTCTCTCCCTCGCCGAGCAGCACCGCGTCTTCAGCCCCGGAGGACGGCGCCGCATCGTCCTCGCGACCAACGTCGCCGAGACCTCCCTGACGGTTCCGGGAATCAAGTACGTCATCGATACGGGCACAGCACGCATCTCGCGGTACTCCCACCGGACGAAGGTTCAGCGGCTCCCGATCGAGCGGGTCTCCCAGGCATCCGCGAACCAGCGCGCCGGGCGCTGCGGGCGCGTCTCAGAAGGCATCTGCATCCGCCTCTACTCGGAAGAGGACTACCTCTCCCGGCCCGAATTCACGGATCCCGAGATCCTGAGGACAAACCTCGCCGCCGTCATCCTGCAGATGACCGCGATGGGAATCGCCCGCGGCCCGAAGGACGTCGAGGCGTTCCCGTTCGTCGAGCCACCGGAGAGCCGCGCCATCAACGACGGCGTCCTCCTCCTCCGAGAGCTGGGTGCCTTGGCGGAGCCGGGCGCGGAGCCGGAGCCTGCCCAGAACGGCCGGCGCCGCGGCGCTGGCCGCCGCGACGGGCGGGCCCCCGGAAAGGGGGACGGCCGCGCGAGCGGGCTGACCGCCGTCGGACACCAGCTCGCCCAGCTCCCCGTCGATCCTCGGCTCGGCCGCATGATCGTGGAGGCGTCGAGGCGGGACTGCGCTCGCGAGGTGATGGTCCTCGCGGCCGCGCTCACCATCCAGGACCCGCGGGAGCGACCGACGGAGAAGAGGCAGCTGGCCGACGAGAAGCATGCGCGCTTCAGGGATGAGAACTCGGACTTCTCGGCCTACCTCAACCTGTGGAACTACCTGCAGGAAAAGCAGCGCGAGCTCTCCTCGTCGGCGTTCCGTCGGCTCTGCAAGGCGGAGTTCATCAATTATCTGCGTGTCCGTGAGTGGCAGGAACTGTTCCAGCAGCTCCGGCAACTCGCCCGACCTCTTGGTATCAGCCTGGGCCAGGGCAGGGACACGGATCCCGTAGGCAACCACGACGCCGTCCACGTCTCGCTGCTCGCGGGCCTCCTCAGCCACATCGGGCTCCTCGACGAGCGCAAGCGCGAGTATGCGGGCGCCCGCGGGACGCGCTTCGCGATCTTCCCAGGCTCGGCGCTGTTCAAGAAGAGCCCCACCTACGTCATGGCTGCGGAGCTCGTCGAGACGAGCCGCCTCTGGGCGCGGACGGTGGCGAAGATCGACCCGGAGTGGGCCGAACTCGTGGCCCCGCACCTCGTGAAGCGTTCGTACTCCGAGCCCCACTGGTCGAAGCGCATGGGCTCGGTCATGGCGTACGAGAAGGTCACGCTCTACGGCGTCCCCGTCGTGCCGCAGCGCCGCGTGAACTACGGGCGAATCGACCCAGCTCTCGCCCGCGAGCTGTTCATCCGCCACGCCTTGGTCGAGGGCGACTGGCGCACGCACCACGCCTTCTTCCGCCGCAACCGCGACTTGCTCGAGGAGGTCGACGAGCTCGAGACGCGTGTCCGCCAGCGCGGCCTCCGGGTCGACGACGAGACGCTTTTCGATTTCTACGACGAACGGCTCCCTGCGGCGGTCGTCTCTGAGCGGCATTTCGACGCGTGGTGGAAGAAGGCCAAGCACGACGACCCGCATCTCCTCGACTTCGACCGTGCGCTGCTCCTGAGCGAACGGGCCGAAGACGTCGACGACGCCGCCTACCCGAAGGTGTGGCGGCAAGGATCGTTCGAGCTGCCGTTGAGCTACGAGTTCCAGCCGGTCGCCCCGGGCGGAACTCCGGACCCGAACGACGGCGTGACCGCCGAAGTCCCCGTCCTGTTCCTCAACCAGCTCGATCCGGAACCGTTCCGCTGGCAGATCCCGGGGCAGCGGACCGAGCTCGTCGCGGCCCTCATCAAGTCGCTCCCCAAGCAGGTGCGCAAGAACTTCGTCCCCGCGCCGGACGTCGCCCGGCAGGCGGTCGCCGTGCTCGACTCGGACTTCGACCCGCAGCGGGACGAGCTCGAGCCCTCGCTCGAACTCGCCCTGCGCCGGGTCAAGGGCCAGATCGTGCCCCCGGGCTCGTGGAACTGGGAGGCCGTCCCGCCGCACCTGAAGATGTCGTTCAGCGTGGTCGACCCGAGGGGAATGGTCCTCGGATCGGGCAAGGACCTCGTTGCGCTCCAGGAACAGCTCGCGCCCGCGACTCGGCGCGCCATCGCCGAATCGCTGGGCGCGACACCCAAGTCGGCCCAGCCGACGAAGCGGCGTGGCGAGCACGCGTCGTCGTCCGCGCAGGGTGCCACGTCAGCGCAAGGGACGACGGCGACGGGGGGCGAGCGCGCGGGGCGCGCCGTAGGCGCGGGACTTGCCGAACAGAGTGGCTTGACCGAATGGACCCTTGGAACGATTCCGCGCACGGCGAGTACCGTCGTCGCCGGGCACACGGTCACCGGCTATCCCGCACTCGTCGACGAGGGCCGCGGAAGCAAGGGCCAGCCGAAGGCCAGGGGCACGGTGGGACTGCGTGTGTTCCAGAGCGAGGAGGACCAGCTCCAGGCCCACCGCGGCGGCGTCATCCGCCTCCTCGCGTTGCGGGTACCCGCGCCGGACAGGTATGTCCTCGAACACCTCAACAACCGCGAGAAGCTGACGTTCAGCCAGAATCCCCACGGGAACGTGACGGACCTCATCGCGGACTGCGTGCTCGCGGCGATCGACCGGCTCGTCCCCGCCGGGCTGCCATGGGACCGCGCTTCGTTCGATGCGCTCTACGACCACGTTCGCGCCGAGCTCATCGACACGGTCTTCGCCGTGACGGCGATCGTCGAGGAGGTACTCGCCGCCGCCAGCCGCATCAGCAAGCAGCTCAAGGGGACCACGAGCCTGGCCCTCGTGAGCGGGCTCAACGACGTCAAGGCGCAGCTCGAGCAGCTTGTCTACCCCGGCTTCGTGGCCCGGACAGGCTACGCCCAGCTCGTTCACCTCCCCCGCTACCTTCGGGCGATCGAACGCCGGCTCGAGAAGATGCCCGCCAACGTCCAGCGGGATGCGGTCGCGATGGCGACCGTTCAGGCGCTCGAGGACGACTACGACGACGCAGTGGGCGCCCTGTCGCCCACCGGGAGGAACCGCGGGAAGCTCGAGAAGGTGCGCTGGATGATCGAGGAGCTCAGGGTGAGCCTCTTCGCCGTCGAACTCGGGACCGCAGGGAAGGTCTCGGAGAAGCGCGTGCGGCAGGCGCTCAACGAGGCGCTCGCACCGGCGTAGCGACGCCCGCGCGAGCCGCCCTCTACGACTCGGGGACGAAGGCGCCGTGCCCCGCATCGCGGAGCGCCTGTCGGAGCTTCTCGGCGGCCGCATCCATGGCGGCCGGATCGGGGTTGTGCTGGGCGCGCTGGAAATTGAACTCAGCCTCGGAGGTTGCCGGCCAGACGTGGACGTGCAGGTGATGGACCTCGAAGCCGGCAATGATCATGCCCGCGCGCTCCACATCGAAAGCCTCGACCTGTGCCTGGCCGATCTTCTGCGCGACGAGCATCACCTGAGTGAGCAGGTCGGGCGAGGCGTCGGTCCAGCGGTCCACCTCCTTGCGCGGTACCACGAGCGCATGGCCGTCCGCGAGCGGCCCGATGCTCAGGAATGCGACGACGTCGTCGTCCTTCCAGACGAACCGCCCGGGAATCTCGCCCTCGATGATGCGCGTGAAGATCGTGCTCATGCCTGCCCTTCCTCAGCCCCGGTTGAGGCCTTCCGTAGAATCCGTCGTTCCGCCGCTGGCCCCACCGAGCGTAGCGACGTCCAGGACAAACCTGTACGCAACGTCCCCGGCGACCATGCGGTCGTACGCGGCGTTGAGTTCCGCCGCCGCGACGAGTTCGACGTCGGCCGCCACCCCATGTTCAGCGCAGAAGTCCAGCATCTCCTGCGTCTCCGCGATTCCGCCGATGAGGGACCCGGCGTAGGAGAGGCGCCGCCGGATCAGCAGGCCCGGATCGACGGGCGCCATCGTCCCCGACGGGAGGCTCAGCTGGAAGAGCGCGCCATCGAGCCGGAGCGTCCGCAGGTACGCGTTGACGTCGTGGGCTGCCGCGACCGTGTCGAGGACAAGGTCGAGCGTACGCTGGGCGGCCTCGAGCGCCGCGGCGTCCGAGGTCACGACGACGTTGTCGGCGCCGAGTTCTCGCGCGGCCTCGGCCTTCGCGGGAGACCGGGTGAAGACGGTGACCTCGGCTCCCATGGCCTTGGCGAGCTTGACGGCGAGATGCCCCAGACCGCCGAGCCCGGCGACGCCGACGCGCTCGCCGGGCTCGACGCCGAAGTAGCGCAGCGGCGAATAGGTCGTGATCCCGGCGCACAGGAGGGGCGCCGCTTCGGCCGGGTCCAGCGTCTCCGGGACGCGGAGCACGAACCTTTCGGTGACCACGATCCGCTGGGCGTAACCCCCCTGGGTGGTGGCCCCGCCGTTCCGCGGGTCGGCTGAGCCGTAGGTGAGGACGCTCCCGCGCTCGCAGAACTGCTCGACCCCGTCGAGGCAGTTCTCGCACTCCCCGCACGAGTCGACCATGCACCCAACCCCGACCCTGTCACCTACGGCGAAGGACTGCACGTCCTCGCCGACGCGGCGCACGCGGCCGACGATCTCGTGACCCGGAACGAGCGGCCACGGGCGTTCGCCCCATTCGCCGCGCGTCGCGTGCACGTCGGAATGGCACAGGCCGCAGTACTCGACGTCGATCTCGACGTCGTCGGGTTTGGGCATCCGGCGCTCGATCGTGAGCGGCACCAAGCCGCTCTCTGCGGAGGTGGCGCCGTAGGCGGCGACGACCGTGCGCGCCGACGACCGCGGCCCGTCGGTGGCGTCGACGAGGCTGCGGCGAACCTTGTCCGCACCGGGCAGCACAGGGCGTCCAGGGGTCATACCGACGACGCCGTCCCAGGCGCGGGCCCCGTCACGACCGGCCGTGAGGGGTCCCTGGACCACTGCGAGAAGGAACCCGGGTAGAGGGCCGCGTCGATGCCGGCGATAGCGAGCGCCGCGATGTCGTGCGCCGCTGTGACGCCGGAACCGCAGTACACGGCGACCCCGCGTCCAGGCTCGACTCCCAGGTCCTCGTACCGGCTCCGGAGCTCCTCTGGGGGGAGGAACCGGCCGTCTTCGGCGAGGTTTCGCGCCGTGGGCGCGCTCACCGCTCCCGGGATGTGGCCCGGGCGAGGATCAACAGGCTCGACGTCGCCGCGGTACCGCTCGGGCGAGCGGGCATCGAGCAGGACGCCTGGGAACGAAGCCGCAGCGTCGGCGTCGATGACGGGTAGCCGGCCGCTGTCCAAGTGGACCGAGCCCGGCATCCTCGGTGTCTCGATGCCCTCGCTCAGCGGGAGGCCGGCCGCGCGCCAGGCGCCGAGACCGCCGTCGAGGAGGAGGACGCTCTCGAACCCCGCGTCTCGGAGCAACCACCAGGCTCTGGCCGCGGACTGGCCGGACGAATCGTCGTAGGCTACGACGACGTCCCCGTCGTCGATGCCCCACCGTCTCGCCGCGGCCTCGAGACCCTCGGGCGTGGGCAGGGGGTGGCGTCCGCCCGCGGCCTCCTCCGGGCTCCCGGGCTCGACCGGGACCGCGAGCTCGTGCTCGAGGTCCACGAAGACCGCTCCGGGAAGGTGACCCGAAGCGTACGCCTCGCGCCCCGGTGGCCCGTTCAGCGACCAACGGACATCGAGGAGGACGGTGCGACGCTCCTCGTCGAGGCGGCGCCTGAGTTCGCCGACGGTGATCAGGACCTGCTGCTCGGTGCTCATCGATTCCAGCCTAGCCGGGATGCTGCGATCCGGGAGGTGCTCAGATCTCGACCGACTCCCCCGGTTCGAGGTGCCGGTACTCCGTGCCGTAGAGGGCGCCGAGCCGCTTCGCGTGTCCTTCCACGATGCCTGTGCCCAGCTCGTTGATGAGTGCGTTGTGGATGGGGAACGCCCGCTGGGCGCGCACGGCGATGATGAAGTCAATGACTTCCTGGATCTTGTTCCACGGCGCATGCACCGGCACGAGGAGCGTCCCCACCTCGATGCCGTTCGGGACCGTGAAGGAGTCGCCCGGGTGGAATACCTCCCTGTCGATCAGATACCCGATATTGGCGACCACCGGAACCAGTGGGTGGATGAGGGCATGCTGGCTCCCGAACGTCTGCACCCGGAAGCCGGCGGCCTCGAATTCCTGGCCTGCCTCAACGGCGTGCACGCGCTCCGCCGCGGAGGGAGCGGCCTCGCGGAGCTGGCCGGCGACCTTCGCTGGCGCCCAGGCGGAGAGGGAGGCGTTCCCCTCGAGGGCCGCACCGACACGGTCGGTGTCGAGATGGTCCGCGTGCTCATGGGTCACAAGCAGCGCCTCCGCGCCGGCCAGCGCGTCCTCGACCTCGGAGAAGCTGCCCGGGTCGATCACGAGGGCGTGCCCATCCTTGTCGAAGCGGACGCACGCGTGGGTGTACTTGGTGAGCTTCATGGGGGCCAGTCTAGGCAGGCTTGCTAGGCTGGAATACCTGCGTGGAGGTGGGGCGTTTGCCACGGCAGGACGAACCGGGAGGGAAGCACCCCCCGCGGAAGAGAGGGTGAAGTGGCCGAGACGACGGCGTCGGGCCGAGCCCGCGCGGCAGGAGGACGCGAGCAGCGCGTCACGAAGCAGAAGGTCGCTGTGAGCGACGCCCTCGACGAACTCGCAGACTTCGTCTCCACCCAGGAACTGCACCGGATCCTGCAGGACCGCGGAGCATCGGTCTCTCTCGCCACGACCTACCGGATCGTCCAGTCCATGGCCGAGGATGGCCTACTCGACGTCCTGCGCGCCGACGACGGCGAGGCGCGCTACCGGCGCTGCGAGGCCCACGGCCACCACCATCACCTCGTGTGCCGCCGCTGCGGCAAGGCCGTCGAGATCGAGGCGCCAGCAGTCGAGGCCTGGGCGAGCCGCATCGCCGCCGAAAACGGCTACACGGCGGTCGAACACACGGTCGAGATCTTCGGGCTCTGCCCGGAGTGCTCGGCAACCGTGGCCGCCGAGCATCCCGAAGGGTGATCGACCGGATAGCCCGTCCCGGGTTCTAGACGGCAGATTTCGCGGCAGCCGCGGGCTCGCCGCTAACCCCCTCGACGACTCTGCCCGAGTCTCCCCTCCGGCGGCGCAGAAGGCCGATCCCAGCGCACGCGAGGTAGATGAGAAACGAGAGCGTCGTGACGTAGGGGCTGATAGGGATCCGGCCTCCCAGGGAGAGGAGGATGCCGCCGACGGTCGCGATCTCGGCGAAGACGACGCTCAGGAGCACGCCGAGCGCGGGCGACGACGTCGCCTTCTGGGCAGCCGCCGCGGGGGTGATGAGCAGGGCGAGAACCAGGAGCGCGCCCACCACCTGGATGGACAGCGCGACGCTGACCCCCAGCAGGAACATGAAGACGATCCCGAGGAACCGCACGGGCACGCCGCGGGCCCGCGCCATCTCCGGATCGACGCTCGAGAACGAGAGCGGGCGCCACACCGCCAGGAGCACGACGATCACGGCAGCCGCCGCAATCGCAAGCACCCGCAGCTGGACGGTGTCGACCGCGACGATCTGACCGGTCAGGAGACCGAACTTGTTCGCAGACCGCCCTTGGTAGAGCGAAAGGAAGAGGATCCCGAGGCCGAGGCCGAACGGCATGAGGACGCCGATGATCGAGTTCTTCGCGCGCGCCCGCCCGCCCATGAACCCAATCGTGAGGGCAGCGAGCACCGATCCCACGAGCGAGCCGGTGACAACGTCTGTGCCAGCGAGCAAGGCGAACGAGGCGCCCGCGAAGGAGAGTTCCGAGACCCCGTGGACAGCGAACGCGAGGTCACGTCGCACCACGAAGGTGCCGACGAGGCCGCCCAGCAGGCCGAGCACGGCGCCCGCCCAGACCGAGTCCTGGACGAGCTGCAGGAGTTGGCCGTAGTTGTCGAAGGAGAAGACCGAGTTCCAGAGGTCGGAGAAGTTCACCTCTTTGCCCCTTCCGTCTCCTCGACCGGCTCCTCCGGGGAGGGCGCGTGTCCGTGGTGCAGGTGGGTGGTCGCGTCGGGAAGGCCCACGACGACGATCCGCCCGTGGATGCGCGAGACCTCCACCCGGCTTCCATAGAGCTCCGAGAGGATCTCGGTCCGCATGACCTCCTCGGGCGAACCCACGCGGAATTGGCCCTCGGCGAGGTACAGGACGCGGTCCACGTAGTCGAGGATCGGGTTGATCTCGTGCGTCACGAACACGACCGCGGCACCCGTCTCCTCGCGCTGCCGGTCGATCAGGGCACTCACGCCCTGCTGGTGGTTGAGGTCGAGCGCGAGCAGTGGCTCGTCGCACAGGAGCACGCTGGGATCCCCCGCGATGGCCTGGGCTACGCGAAGCCGCTGCAGCTCGCCACCCGAAAGCTGCCCGACGGGCACCTTCGCGTAGGGTGTGGCGCCTACCCGTTCGAGCAGCTCGTCCACGGCGGCGTCGACCTTCCTCCGCTGCAGGCGCACGCCCCACCGGTGGCCGTCCACGCCGAGTGCCACGAGGTCGCGTGCGCGCAGGGACACATCAGCTGCAAACCCCTTCTGCTGGGGGATGTAGCCGACGTCCCGTCCCCTCGACCCCGCGGGGTGCCCGGCCACGTTCGCCGTTCCGGATGTCAGCGGGAGCAGCCCGAGAAGAACCTTCAGAAAGCTCGTCTTCCCGCTGCCGTTCGGCCCGAGGACGGCAAAGAACTCGCCCGGCTTGATGTCCAGGTCCAGCCCGCTCCAGAGGGTGCGCGTCCCGAAGGCCAAAGAGGCTCCTCGGAGTACGACGGCGGGCGCGTCCCCGCGCTGACCCGGTGAGGTAGCGCGCGTCGCGGCCTGACCGCCGTCGTTCGTCACGATTGCCAAGTCTAGGTCAGCCCTCTCATGAGTGGGCGGCTCCCAGCGCAGTCGAGATCTCGTCGGCGTTCTGCGTCATCCAGGTGACGTAGTCGCTTCCCTCGGGCATCGTCTCCAGGAAGTCCGCAACCGGGACCTTGGCGTTCTGCGCAAAGCTCTTGAGGGCCTCCGTCTGCTGGCTCTCCGTCTGCGGGTTGAAGGCCAGTAGAGCGACCGCATGGCTGGACAGCAGATCCTGCATCTCCTTGAGCGCCGCAGGCGGGACGTCGTTGCCCGCCTCGACGGCGGAGCTGAACGCCTCGGGGGTCTTGTTCTCGAGACCCGCGGCCTCGAGCATGTACAGCGGAACGGGCTCGGTCACCGCGACGCCCTCCCCCGAATGCGCCGCCTTGATGGCAGCGAGCTTCGACGTGATTCCCGCGAGCTTGCTGTCCCACTGGGCGGCCCGGTCGGTGAAGGTCTGGGCGTCTGCCGAGTCGAGCTTCCCCAGGCGGTCTGCGATCGCCTGCGCCACCTTCTTCATCGCGTCCTGGCTGTACCAGATGTGCTCGTTGAAGTCGGCGGACGCCGAGGCGCTCGCGCCGGCCCGAAGGCCCGACGCGTCAACGGCGTTGAGGACGGCGTCGCCGGAGAGCTTCGCGTCATCGGTGAGCCTTGTCATGAAATCGTCGTAGCCGGCGCCGTTGACGATCACGAGCTTGGCCTTGGAGACCGCGAGGCGGTCCTGAGTCGTCGCCTCATAGGAATGCGGATCCTGGCTCGCCTTGGAGATGATCGACGTGACGCTGACCTTGTCGCCCCCGATTGACTTGGCGATGTCGCCGTAGACGTTCGTCGAGGCCACCACATCGATCTGGCCCCCGGACTGGGAGGCCCCGCCGCCGCTGCTGGTCTGGGAGCCACACGCTCCGAGCGCGAGGGTGCCTGCGGCAGCCATCGACGCTGCCAGTGCGAGGCGGGTCAGGCGGCTCGGCGAGCCGAGTCGGTGGGCAAGGCTGCGGAAGGAACGGTGCACTGGAATCCTCGGTTCAGGTCGAGCGGCAGGTGGCCGGCGAGAGCGCTAATGCGAATTCATCGCAACAAGACCCACTGTAGCGCCTCTTGGGAACAATTCCCATTAGAGGGGGCGCGCAGAGGCGACCGCAGGCAAAAGTGCATGAACGCCGCTGGCGCGGCTGCTCACGCGGCGCGCATCAGGATCCCGGGTCTCCCGCGAAGCGACGGTACCGTCCGGCCTGGGTTGCGTCCCGGATCTCGCCGACGAGCTGCTCGATCACATCCTCGAGGAAGAGCACGCCCCGCGTGTCGCCCCCTGGGCCGATCACGCGGGCTACGTGCAGGCCCGTCTTCTGCATCGCCGTGAGGGCATCCTCGACGCTCGTGTCCAATCCGAGGTTCGCCAACGAGCGGACCCTGGCCTCCCCGATGGGACGCTCGCGCGCAGCCTCGGGGATCGCGAGGACATCCTTGACGTGAAGATAGCCGGTCAGCTCACCGTCGTCGTCGACCATGGGGAACCGCGAGAAGCCGGTCTTCGCAACGGCCTTCTCGAACCCCGACGGCGTGATCGACGTCGGGAGGGTCACGATCTGCTCGAGCGGCACCATGATCGAGGCGACCGTCTGGTCTGAGAACTCGAGGGCCCCCGAGAGCAGGCCCGATTCGTCGTCGACCAGGCCGGATCTGGTCGAGACCTCGACGATGGACTGGACCTCCTCCAGCGTGAACGACGAGGACACCTCGTCTTTAGGCTGCACCCCTATGAGGCGCAGCACGGCGTTCGCGGACCAGTTGAGCGCCACGATGACGGGCCTGACGAGCCGCGCGATGCCCACCAGGATCGGAGCGAGCACAATCGCCGCGCGGTCTGCGACGGACACCGAGATGTTCTTCGGCACCATCTCACCGAACGTCACGTGCAGGACGGTCACGAGCGCGAGCGCGACGACGAATGCCGCCGTCTCGGAGGCCTCGACTGGAATGTGGAGCGCGGAGAGCGGCACGCCGACGAGGTCATGGATCGCGGGCTCCGCGACCTGGAGCAGGAGCAGTGAGCAGACCGTGATGCCGAGCTGGGCGCACGCGAGCATGAGGGAGACGTGCTCCATCGCCCGGAGCGTCGTCGCGGCGCGCTTCGAACCGCCCTCGGCGATCGGCTCGATCTGGCTGCGGCGCGCGGACATGATGGCGAATTCCGCGGCCACGAAGAACGCGTTCCCGAGCAACAGGACGACGAGCCAGACGATCCCTCCCCAATCGCCCATCACGCCCCGGCCCCTTCAGCCTCGGCCCGAACCTTCGGTGCGGGGACGAAGCGGAGCCGGTCCACGCGTCGGCCGTCCATGCGGGTCACCTCGAGCGCCCCGCCGTCGACCGCGATGCGGTCTCCTTGGACCGGCACGCGGCCCAGCGAACGCATCACGAAGCCGCCCACCGTCTCGTAGGCGGGGTCATCCTCGACAACCAGCCCCGGAACCTGCTCGGACACCTCGTCGGGGCGCATGAGTCCGGGGAAGAACCAATCGCCGGAAGCGCTCTGGAGCACCCCGGGAGCAAGCCGGTCATGCTCGTCGGAGACCTCCCCCACGATCTCTTCGACGAGGTCCTCGAGGGTGACGACGCCGGCGGTGCCCCCGTACTCGTCGAGGACGACGGCGAGCTGCAGGGTGCCGCCGCGGAGCTGCGAGATGAGCGCGTCGAGATGGATCGTCTCCGGGACGCGGAGGACTTCCGTCATGATGGCCCCTGCCTCGAGCGAGGCGCGCCGCTCCGCTGGGACGGCGACCGCCTTCTTGACGTGGACGAGTCCACGGACGTCGTCGGGGGAATCACCGATCACCGGAAAACGCGAGTGTCCCGTGGACCGCGCCGCAACGATGACGTCCTCGACCGAGTCCGTGGCATCCACGGTCGTGACCCGCATCCGCGGCGTCATGACGTCCGCCGCGGTGCGCTCGGAGAAGCTCAGGGTCCGCGAAACGAAGCGGGCGGTCCCTTCGTCGAGAGTGCCGAGCTCAGCGGAGCGGCGCACCAGCGAGGCGAGCTCCGCGGGCGAGCGGGCGCCCGAGATCTCCTCCTGCGCCTCGATGCCCATCGCGTGGAGCACCCTGTTCGCGAAGCCGTTGAGCACGATGATGGCGGGCTTGAACACGGCCGTGAAGATCAGCTGGGGGCGGGCGACGGCGCGTCCCACGCCGAGTGCGCGCGCAATCGCGAGATTCTTGGGGACAAGCTCGCCCAGGAGCATCGAAGCGAGCGTCGCGATGACCATCGCGACAACGAGCGAGACGGCCTCCGCTGCCGGGACGCCGAGTCCCGCGAGGGGAGCCTCGAGGAGCTTGCCCACGGACGGCTCCATGACGAAACCGGTCAGGAGGGTCGTCAGCGTGATGCCGAGCTGACAGCTTGAGAGCTGGGTGGAGAGGCTGGTGATGCACTGCATGAGGGCCTTGGCCCCCGGTTCGCCCCTGTCGATGCTGCGTTGGACCGTCGAGTGGTCAAGCGCGACGAGGGAGAACTCGACCGAGACAAAGAACCCGGTGCCGAGGATGAGGATGATTCCCGCGGCAAGGAGCAGCCACTCCATTCAGGCACCGACCGCCTTGGAGTATGCGGACGCGCCAGACCGGGAAATCCGATGATCCGCAGAAATTCGACGATCCGTAGAAATGGGGCGGATTTCCCGCGGCGAACTCTCGACAGAAGAAGTCGGGAGTGAGATCCGGCGGCAGCTTCTCAAGGTCGAACTTCGCGGCGCGGAACTTCGCAGTTCGGAGCTTCGCAGTTCGGAACTTCGCAGTCCGAAACTTCGCAGTCCGGAACTTCGCGGAGGGTCGTCGTCCATAGCCGTTCCAGCTTATCAGCCGGGCCCCTACGGAGGTCCCGCGGTGCCACAGGACCGAGCCGGACGCCGAGGTGGGATGTGACACTTCCCACGGATTGCCCGTTTCGCGGACTCGCTCACTAGACTAGACAGGAGTGTGAACCGGAAGGCCCGTATTCCCTCCGATTCACGGTGGCAGGCGGCTCCTGTCCCGACATCGAACCGCCTGCCGGGCCATGGTCCGGTGGTTGGCCTGTGAAGACCTGCCTCCTGGCCCAACAGATCGATGGAAGAGGCGTATCTCCAGTGCCAGAATTGCCAACCCACCGCCTGCCCGAAGAATTCGGCGGCAATGAGTGGCTTGTCGACGAGCTGTACGAGCAGTATCAGCAGAACAAGAACTCGGTCGACTCCAAGTGGTGGCCCCTGTTCGAATCGTTCGAAAGCGATGCTGCGGCAAACGGGTCTCCGATCGTGAACGGATCCGCGAAGGCGCAGACCGTAGACACCCTCACGAGGCAGTTGCCGACGACGCCGGCTCCGGCCTCGGCC
>NZ_DAIUJO010000030.1:0-26672 GCF_036848755.1 Sinomonas sp.
GGCCCGTTGTCGGTCACCGAGATGAAGATCCCGGACGAGTCGTCGAGCTGGAGCGTCACCTCGCGCGGCGCGGGCTGGCTCAGGACGGCGTCCACGGCGTTGTCGAGGAGGTTCCCCACGATGGTGACGAGATCCTCGGTTCCGAGGAACGGTTGGCGGAGCCGGGAGTCGTCGGTCACGGTCAGCTTGACGTCCTGCTCGGCCGCGACCGTGATCTTCGCAAGGATGAGGGCCGCGAGCTCGGGCGGTTCGATGCGGCCGCGCAGGCCCTCGCCGAGCGAGCGGGAGGTGTCCGCTACGCCCGAGATGAAGGTGCGGGCTTGCTCGACCTCGCCGAGCTCGAGCAGCCCGCTCACCACGTGGAGCCGGTTCGCGTATTCGTGCTCCTGCGCGCGGAGCGCCTCCATGAGGCCCTCGGTCGAGCGGAGGTCCCGGACGAGCGCCTCGACTTCGGTGCGGTCGCGGAGGGTGACGACGGCGCCCACGCTCCTGCCGCCGATGCTCACGGGCATGCGGTTGGCGACGAGGAGGGCGTCGTCGGTGAGGACCGTCTGGTCGGCGCCGCTGGCCTTGCCGGTGAGGATGTCCCGCAGCCGACCGGGCGGGAGGAGGTCCTCGATCCTCTCCCCGAGCGCGGTGCTCTCGAGGCCCAGGAGACGTCTCGCCTCCCTGTTGATCACCGTGATGCGATCATCGTCGTCGAGCCCGATCATCGCCTCCCGGATTCCATGGAGCAGAGCCTCGCGGTCCTGGAGGAGGGAAGCGATCTCGCGGGGTTCGAGGCCGAACGTGGCCCGCTTGATGGCCCGAGCCAGCACGAGGGAGCCGCCGAGCCCGATGAGGAGGATGAGACCCGAGTAGCCCGCGATGAGACCCGCCTGCTGGGTGAGCTCGATGTTGACCGCCGTCTCGAGGATGCCGACTGAGACCTCACCGGCCACGTGGCCCGAGGCGTCGAGGATCGGGGCCTTCGCATTCGCCGAGACTCCCAGGCTTCCGGGGTTCGTTCCGACGCGCGTCTTGCCGTCGAGCACCTCGATGCCTTCCTCGAGGGGCTTCCCGATGAGCGCGGGGTTCGGGTGCGAGTAGCGAATGCTGTTGATGTCCGCGACGACGACGTAGTCCGCGCCCGATTCGGCGCGGATCCGCTGGGCGATCGTCTGGATCTGGTGGGCGGGATCGTGGTCTTGGAGGTCCTTCAGGATTTCGGGCATCTGAGCCGTGGTCGTCGCGATCCCGAGTGCGCGGAGCTGGCTCTGGTCGTCGAGGACCTGCCGGGTGATCTGGCTTGTGACGAAGCCCCCGAGCGCGACCGTGAGCAGGACGATGCACAGCGTCCACACGAGGATCTGCGAAGCGAGGGGGCGCGCGCGCCACCAGTTTCTAGCGATTTTCACTTTACGTTCACCGGACGATCAAAAGGCTCAAAACCTGAATCAAAGCTAATAATCCTCGCAATCCGCGCAACTCTGGCTGCATCGTCGCAGTCCTTTCTACTGTTGGTGCAGACGCTGTGATTCAGCTCACCGGGTATGAAGAAAGGATCCCTCAGGCAATGACGTCAGTGCAAATTTTTCCGGCCGCCGGGCTGGCTGACGCCGATTCGACCGAACGCCCGGCCCATAATCTCAGCCACCTCCTCTGAAAGACGCTAGAGGTCTTTCGCGAAAGACAAAGACAGAGAGGTCTTGCACCATGGGTGGAAACCATCCACACCGGCCGCCCGCCACCGGCGCTGCCGACGATGCTGCCCGCATCGAGATCAACGGGCTCACCAAGCGCTACCTCACCCCGAAGGGGGAGACGTTCACGGCCATCCGCGACGTCACAGTGACGGTCGAGCCAGGCCAGTTCTGCTCGATCGTCGGGCCCACGGGCTGCGGCAAGTCCACTACGCTCGCCCAGGTCTCCGGACTCGAGCGGCCGAGTGCCGGCTCCGTCAAGGTCGGCAGCCACATCGTCGACGGCATCACGAGCGGCGTCAGCTACATGTTCCAGGCGGACGCGCTGTTCCCCTGGAAGACCGTCCTCGGCAACGTCATGATGGGCCCGGTCCTCGTCGGCACGCCGAAGCGCGAGGCCACCGAGCTCGCCCGTGACTGGCTCCGCCGCGTTGGCCTGGCCGGCTTCGAGGACCGCTACCCCCATCAGCTCTCCGGCGGCATGCGCAAGCGCGTCGCGATGGCTGCGGCGCTCATCAACAACCCGCGCATCCTCCTCATGGACGAGCCGTTCGGGGCCCTCGACGTCCAGACCAAGGCCATCATGCAGAACGAGCTCCTCAAGCTCTGGGAGGAGCTGCGCCCCTCGGTCCTGTTCATCACCCACGACCTCGACGAGGCCGTGGCACTCTCCGACCGGGTCGTCATCATGACGAGCAGCCCGGGGTCGGTCAAGGACGTCTTCGACATCGATCTGCCGCGGCCGCGCGGCAACGTCCAGGAGATCCGCCACGAGGAGCGATTCCTCGAGCTTCAGGAGCGGATCTGGGAATCCCTCAAGGACGAGGTCACACGCGCCTATGCGCGAACGGCAGGTGCAGCAGCATGACAACGGCAATCAAGCAGGCAGGGACTCCAGTGGCTGAGCGAGCTACCGACATACAGGCTGCGGGCCGCAGCAGGGCCCGGCGTCGTACGGCCTGGATCTGGATCGGCCGCGCAGCCCTCGCGGTCGCCGTCGTCGGCGGTTGGCAGTGGTTCACCTCCGCCGGCTGGGTCGACAAGTTCTTCTTCGGGCAGCCGTCGGAGATCTGGAACAGCCTCGTCAAACTCTTCACAGAGGGAACGGCCTTCGGCACCATCTGGGACAACCTCTGGGTCACGGTCCAGGAGGCGTTCTACGGGTTCCTGCTCGGCACGCTCGTCGGCGTCGTGCTGGGAATCCTCCTCGGCTCGAACCGCTACCTCTCCGCGGTCATCGGCCCGTACATCCGGATTGTGAACTCGATCCCCCGCATTGTGCTCGGCTCGATCTTCATCGTCGCGTTCGGGCTCGGCGTGTTCCCGAAGATCCTGCTCGCGGCAGTGCTCGTCTTCTTCGTCGTGTTCTTCAACGCCTTCCAGGGCGTCCGCGAGGTGGACCCGAACCTGGTCGCGAACGTGCGGGTCCTCGGTGCGTCGCCGCTCCAGGTCGCGATCCACGTGACGATCCCCTCGGCGATGACCTGGATCATCGCGAGCCTCCACACCGCCTTCGGCTTCGCGATCATCGGCGCGCTCGTCGCCGAGGTGCTCGGCGCCCAGAAGGGAATCGGACTCATCATCAGCCAGGCGCAGGGAACGTTCGATCCCAATACGGTTTTCGCCTGCATGGTCATTATCGCTGTGATCACGCTCGCCGCCGAATACCTCATTAGCCTGCTGGAGCACTCGCTGCTGAAGTGGCGTCCCCCGAACCGCTCAGAGGCCCAGGCAATCTGAAGAATTTCGCGATTTACCACCAAAAAACACCCGAATCACCGGAAAAAAGGAAAAGTGCGCCAATGAAGAAGCACGCCATTTACTCTGTTGCCGCCGCAGGAGCGATCGCTCTGACGCTCGCAGCCTGCGGCAGCAACACCGCGGGCAGCAGCTCCTCGGCCAGCGGAGGCTCCACCAGCAGTGCCAACTCCTCGTCGATGCCCACCGTCACGATGATGGTCGGCGGCATCGACAAGCAGATCTACCTCCCGTACCAGCTGGCCGAGAGCCTCGGCTACTACAAGAAGTACGGCGTGAACATGCAGCTCTCCACGGAGCAGCAGGGCGGCGTCGGGGCCGAGGACGCCATGGCTTCCGGCCAGGTCGACCTCGCCGGTGCCTGGTACATCCACACCATCGACTTCCAGTCCAAGGGCAAGGACGTCATCAACCTCGTGCAGCTCTCCGGCGCCCCCGGCGAGCGGATCATGTGCAGCCCCAAGGCCAACGTCCACTCGGGTGCCGACCTCAAGGGCAAGACGGTCGGCGTGACCGACCTCGGCTCGGGCACGGATGAGCTGACCCAGTTCATCGCCGCGAAGGCCGGCCTGTCGAAGAACGACTACCACACGATCGCGGTCGGCGCGGGTGCCACCGCTATCGCGGCGATCCAGCGCGGTTCCGCTGACTGCGTCATGACCACGCAGCCGACGGTCGGCGCGCTCGAGAGCAAGAACCTCGCCGTGCCCGCCATCGACCTGGCCACCGCCGACGGCGCCCAGGCCGCGCTCGGGGGCACCCTGCCCTCGGCTGGCCTCCTGGCCCGCGCCGACTGGGTCAAGAACAACGAGGACACGGCGCAGAAGGTCGTGGACGCGCTCGTCGACACCATGCACTGGATCAACACCCACTCGGCGGCAGACATCGCCGACAAGCTCCCGCAGTCCTTCGTCCAGAACAGCACCATCACGAAGGACCAGTACGTCTCCGGCCTGAACCAGGACAAGGCCCAGTTCCTGCCTGACGGCATCATGCCGGCAGGCGGCCCGAAGACGATCTTCGACGAGGAGAAGACGATCGGCGTCGACACCTCCAAGATCACCTACGCGGACACGTTCACGAACAAGTACGCCGAGGCCGCGCTCAAGCTCGAGGGTTACACCGCCACCTCGACGCCGGCCGGCGACAACGGCTAGTTCCACCGTTCGGTCGACTCCCCGGGGCGCGCCCCCGTGAGCCCCGGGGAAGCGGCGGGCCCGCACCTGCGAAAGGTGCGGGCCCGCCGTCGTCCGTCCGTCTGTCGGTTGCCTTTCGCTGGCTCATCGCCCAACGTTGGCGTTGCTGAGAAATCGCTCGGAGTTCTCCGAGGGACTTGACGGGGGCCGCACCCCAAGGGGTTGGCTGGAGGCATGACTGAGCAGAGCAGAACCCTGGGTACCGTCTCCCCTCTGACCGTTTCCGCCATGGGCCTTGGCTGCATGGGCATGTCCGAGTTCTACGGTGCCCCGGACGAGGCGTCGGGGATCGACACCATCCACCGCGCCCTCGACCTGGGCATCACGTTCATCGACACGGCGGACATGTATGGGCCGTTCACCAATGAGAAGCTCGTCGGCCGGGCGATCGCCGGCCGGCGCGACGAGGTCCAGCTCGCCACCAAGTTCGGCAACGTGCGCGGCGAGAACGGGGAACGCCTCGGCATCAACGGGAGCCCCGAGTATGTGCGGTCGGCGTGCGACGCGTCTCTCGCCCGGCTCGGCGTGGACTACATCGACCTCTACTACCAGCACCGCGTCGATCCGAAGGTGCCGATCGAGGACACCGTCGGTGCCATGGCGGAACTCGTCGAGGCCGGGAAGGTGCGGCACCTCGGCCTCTCCGAGGCGTCCCCCCAGACCATTCGGCGAGCCCACGCCGTGCACCCGATCACCGCCCTGCAGACCGAGTATTCGCTCTTCACGCGAGACCTCGAGGACGAGATCCTCCCCACGGTCCGCGAGCTCGGCATCGGACTCGTCCCCTATTCGCCGCTCGGGCGTGGCATCCTCGCCGGCCGGCTCACGGCCGAGTCCCTCTCGAAAGAGGGCGATGCACGCAGCAGCCGCTACTTTCCGCGGTTCCAAGGCGATGCCCTCGAGGCGAACCTCCGTCTCGTCGATCAGATCAAGGCGATCGCCGAGCGGAAGGGCGTCACTCCGGGCCAGATCGCTCTCGCGTGGGTCCTCGCCCAGGGCGACGACGTTGTGCCGATTCCCGGGACCAAGCGCGTCAAGTACCTCGAGGAGAACGCTGCGGCCCGCGATATCCGCCTCTCGGACGACGACCTCAGAGCCCTCGAGGAAGCCGTGCCGCGCGGCGCCGTCGTCGGCTCGCGCTACGGCGACATGAGCAGCATCGATCAGGGCTGACGCACTTCGCCGCCTCGCCAAACGACGTCGACGGGCCCCGGCGGCTGACACAATGACGTCATGCGCACCTTTGGGGTAGAAGAAGAGCTGCTCGTCGTGGACCCCCACTCGGGTGAAGCTCTCGCGCTCGCCGACCGGATGCTCGCCGTCGCCGGCCGCCCACAGGACATGTCCCACGAGTTCAAACTCGAGCAGGTCGAGGTGCAGACGGCCCCGTGCCGGGAGCACGACGAGCTCCTCGGCGCGCTCTACAACGGGCGAAGGGTCGCGGACCGCGCCGCCCGGTCCTGCGGGGGCCGGATCGCGGCCCTCGCGACGTCGCCCCTGCGCGTCGAGAGCTCGCTCACCCCGAACGAGCGCTTCGCCCGGATGGACCACGAATTCGGGCTCATTTCGCGCGAGCAGCTCACGTGCGGAGTCCACGTGCATGTCGCGGTCCAGTCGCGGGACGAGGGCGTCGCGGTCCTCGACCGGATCCGCGATTGGCTGCCCCTCTTCATCGCACTGACGGGCAACTCGCCCTACTGGTTCGGCGCGGACACCGGCTACGCGAGCTACCGGACCCAGGCCTGGAACCGTTGGCCCTCGTCTGGCCCCCAGGAGCTCTACGGCGAGGCGAGCGCGTATCGGCGGCGGGTCGACGCCATGATCGCGACGGGCGCGATCCTCGACGAGGCCATGGCCTACTTCGACGCCAGGCTCTCGCGCCTCCACCCGACCGTCGAGGTGCGGGTCGCCGACGTGCCCCTCCTTGCCTCGGACTCCGCGCTCGTCGCGATCCTCGTGCGCGCCCTTGTCGAGACGGCCGCGCGGGAAGCGGCCGACGGCGTTGCCCCACTGGGCACGCCGGTTGCCCTCCTGCGGCTCGCGGCATGGCGCGCGAGCCGGTCGGGCCTCGACGGCGACCTGGTCCACCCGGTCACGAGCCTCCCCGTTCCGGCTGCCGACGCGGTCGACGCCCTCGTCGGGCATGTGTCCGCGGCGCTCAAAGAGGCCGACGAGCTTCGCCGCACGGAACGGGCCGTCGCCGAGTTGCTCGCCCGGGGCTCGGGAGCCCGAGCCCAACGCGAGGCAGCGGAGGGAGGGGGACTCGGCGCCGCCGTCCGGATGGCGATCGAGCGCAGCGTGTCCCGGGACGGCACATGGGACGACGGCGGTCGGGCCACTCTGCGGGTCGTCCGGCGGCCGCCGGGGGCCTTGAGCGCGTAGCTGCCCGGGTACAGCTAGCCCCGCAGGAGGCGCCTGATCGTCGCGGGATAGCCGAGCCGGGCGACGGCGAAGGCCGCAAGGCCCACAACGGCCGGGAAGCGGGCCAGACCGAAGTCCTGCCTCCAGCGGATCGTCGAGCCCGTCGTCGTGCGCTTCCCGAGGCGCGACACGCCCCTCCCGCCGGATGCGCGCCCCGGACTCACCGTGACGTCGATCGATCCGCGCACGAGTTTCCCGGACTTCACGATCCGCGCCCGCCCGGCCCGGCCGCCATCGGGCGGCTCGATGTCCTCGACGGTCATGACGTCGTCGAACCCCAGCCGCCGCCCGCGAAAGCCGAGCCGTCCGAGCATCGTGCACGCGACGAACTCGTGCCCGGGCCGCAGCTCGGACGCCGCGACCATGCCGCGCGTGATGCGCGTGAAGGGCACGAGCCGATCATGGGCGCGGAGGTCGAGGACGCGGGACCACGCCTCGCCGGTGGGCAGCGGCGACCAGAGCACCAGCTCGAACCGCCTCAGCCGCGCCTCCACGCTGTCAGCCGCGCAGCGCCCGCTCGAGATCGCCGATGAGGTCGCCGACGTCCTCGAGACCCACGCTGAGCCGGAGGACGCCGTCGCCCAGGCCGATCGCCGCGCGCCCCTCGGGGCCCATGGCCCGGTGGGTCGTCGTTGCCGGATGGGTGATGAGCGACTTCGAGTCGCCCAGATTGTTCGAGATGTCGATGATCCGCAGCCCGTTGAGGAACCGGAACGCGGCGTCCTTGCCCCCGCCGTCGGGCGCGTTGAGCTCGAAGGTGAGGACGGTGCCCCCCGCACTCATCTGCTTGCGCGCGAGTTCGTACTGCGGGTGTGACTTGAGGTGCGGGTACTTGACCCAGCTCACCTCGGGCTGTGCCTCGAGCCATTCCGCGATCGCCAGCGCGTTCGCGGACGAATACCGCACCCGCAGCCCCATCGTCTCGAGGCCCTTCGTGAGCACCCACGCGTTGAAGGGGCTGAGCGCGGGCCCGGTATGACGCATGAGCTGCTTGACGGGACCGTCGATGTAGTCCTTCGGACCGAGGATCGCGCCCCCGAGCACCCGGCCCTGGCCGTCGATGTGCTTCGTCCCGGAGTACACCACCACGTCGGCGCCGAAGTCGAGGCTCCGCTGAAGGAGCGGCGTCGCGAAGACGTTGTCGACGACGACGGTCGCCCCGGCTGCGTGGGCAAGCTCGGCGACCGTCTGGATGTCCACGAGCTCCTGCATGGGGTTCGACGGCGACTCGAAGAACACCGCCGTCGTGGGCACCGAGAGCGCCTCGCGCCACTGCTCGATGTCGGGGCCGTCGACGAAGACGGTCTCGACGCCCCAGCGGGGGAGGATCTCGTTGAGGATCACGAAGCACGAGCCGAAGAGACTGCGCGCCGCGACGACCCGGTCGCCGGCTCCCAGCAGCGCGCCCAGTGCTGTGAACACGGCGGACATGCCGGATGCCGTCGCGAAGCAGGCCTCGGTGCCCTCGAGCAGGCGCAGCCGCTCCTGGAACGTGGCCACCGTCGGGTTGCCGTAGCGCGAGTAGACGAAGCGCTCATCCTCGCCCGTGAACGCGCGCTCGGCCGCCTCCGCCGACTCGTACACGAAGCCGGAGTTGAGGAACAGCGCCTCCGACGTCTCCTGAAAATTGCTGCGGTCAAGCCCGCCGCGCACTGCCTGGGTGTCTTCGCTCCAGCTGGCGGCGTCGATGTTGAAGGTCACTGACTACTCTTGTCCTACGTTCGTGGGGAGGCCCCGGTTCTTCCAGCCGTTCACGTTTCGCTGGCCGTCGGGCCCTGGCACGCCCTCGAACCCCTCGATGACGTTGTAAGCCCTGAAGCCGAGGTTCGTTGCGGCGGCCGCGGCGGCGGCCGAGCGCTGCCCCGAGCGGCACAGGAACAGCAGTTCCGTGTCGCGGTCCTCGGGGCCCTGGAGCTCGAGTTCCATGACGAAGTCCGGGTTCGGAATCCCGCCAGAGAACACCCACGGAATGAAGAGCGGATCGTTGTCGGTCTGGCGCGTGTCCGGGATCCCGATGTGCGCCCATTCTTCTTCGGTGCGCACGTCGACGAGGACGGCGGCGCCCGACTTCAGCTTGTCCCAGGCCTGCTCCGGCGTGAGGTCGCCCGCATAGAGGCTCATGCGTGGCCCTCCCCGTCGTACTCGCCCTGGCTGTCGACGCCCTCGGCCAGCTCGTCGACGGCCGAGGCGACGGCGGCGTCCGCGCGGGCGACCGCGTGGGGCAGGATGACGGCCTGGGCGACGATCACGTCGGTGCCGTTGAAGGTGGCCGTGGGGCTCCCATGGAGCACGTAGCCTTCGGCGAGCGCTTGGGAGATGCGGGCGCAGAACTCGCGAGTGTCCGGCCCTGTGAGAAGACGGTAGGCGAGGCGCTCTTCAGAGGCGTTCGCCGGAGCGGCGGGATCGTTGAGCGGTGTGGTGGCCGCCTCTCCCGTCTCGGTCGCGGTGTCGGACATGGGCGGGCTCCTTCTGGCTTGCGTATCGAGGGTCGAATTGCCGAGTCTTCACCTGAGGCACCCCGCCGGATGGAGGGTTGCCGGCCAGCAAGTCAGGGCAGTGCGACCGCGCGGGTGGGGCCCGCCGTCGCGCGCTGGCGCTCGTTACTCTGCGTTGAACGTAGCACGCGACGGCGGGGCCAGCCACGGGGAGTCAGTAACGATTGGCAACACCGTGCAACACGCATGTGGCGAGTCGCTGTGACCGGGCTGGCTTCCTGCTGTGAGTTGGGCGACTGCTCGTGGAGAAAGCCTCGCGCCCGCACCGAGGGAGCCTATGCTCAGGGAGGAGGCAGACCCGAATACGGTGCGGAGGTAGCCCGGGTGAGCGAGGCAGAGCAGCGGCCCACCATTCTCGAGGTGCAGGATCTCGTGGTCCGCTACGGTTCCCAGACCGCTGTGGACGGGCTCAGCTTCTCCATCCTGCGAGGTGAGATCTTCGGGCTCCTCGGCCCGAACGGCGCGGGCAAGACGACGACGCTGAGTGTCATCGAGGGCCTCCGCAAGCCCGACGCCGGGCACGCGGCGGTCGACGGCGTCGAGACAGTCCACGCTCCCCTGGCCGTGAAGGCGAAGCTCGGCGTCCAGCTCCAGGCCTCGAGCTTCCAGTCCGAGCTCACGATCGAGCAGATCGCGCGCCTCTACGCGGGCCTCTACGGGCTCGATCTTCCGCGGAGACAGCTCCGGGAACGGCTCGCGGACGTGGGTCTCGAGCAGGAGTTGGCGAAGCCGTTCAAGAAGCTTTCGGGCGGCCAGCAGCAGCGCTTCTCGCTCATGGTCGCCTCGATCCACAACCCTCCGATCCTGCTCCTCGACGAGCCGACGGCAGGACTGGATCCGCAGTCGCGCCGTCAGCTGTGGGATCGCATCGAACGGTCCCGGCAGGCGGGCGGCAGCATCCTGCTCACGACCCATTCGATGGAGGAGGCCCAGTCGGTCTGCGACCGGGTTGCGATCATCGACCACGGCCGGCTCCAGGCTTTGGGCGCCCCCAAGGATCTCGTCGCCATGCACCGCGACGATCCGCGCGTGCGCGCCGTCGCCCGCGGGGACGTGACCCTCGAAGATGTCTTCATCGGGCTGACAGGGAGTGCCATCCGTGACTGAGACCGTTGCCCCCACCGCGCCACCTCTCGGGCTGACGCTGAGATCCCTGCTCCGCGCAGACGCCACCGTCCTGATGCGCAGCAGGCAGGCCTTCATCCTCAACCTCGCCGTGCCCATCCTGATCCTCATCGTGACCAACCGCGGCGGGAAGCTCGGAAACCCGGGCTTCCTCATCGGCATGGCGCTCACCTACGGACTGCTGTCCTCGGCGCTCATCGGCTACTCGATCACGATGGCCCGAGACCGGGAGGCCGGCGTCTTCCAGAGGCTTCGCGTGACGCCGACGCCCACGTGGGCCATCATGGCAAGCCGGCTCGCGGTGCAGCTCGCGGCAAATCTGGTCGTCTCCGTGATCGTCATGTTCGTCGGCAGCATCATGCACGACACGGCGTTCTCGTTCGGCGTGTACCTCCTCATGTTCGCCATCTCGCTGCTGGGCGCCGTCGTCTTCCTCAGCATCGGGCAGGCGCTCGTGGGGCTCGTCAAGAACGCGACGGCGGTCAACGCTGTCGGGAGAGTCCTGTTCATCCTGCTGATCCTCACCGGCATCCTCGGCTCGACCGGCCTCCTCGGCGACGACTTCAAGAACTTCGCGTCCTGGACGCCGGTCGGCGCCCTCATCAACCTCTTCAACGCGGCCCTCAACATCAGCCCGTGGGGCTCGACCGAGACGGAGGCAATCATTGCGTCGATCGGTTACATCGTGGTCTTCGCCGGGATCGGGATCCGCTGGTTCCGGTGGGAGCCGCAGTAACACTCGTTCGCTGAGGGTCCGCAGACCGGCGTCGCAGTACCGCGCGCCTATCCCGCAGACAGCTCGTCGGACTGCCCGCGGGATAGGCGGCTGAAGGAAACGACTACTGGGCGTTGACGGCGCGCGGCCCCTGTTCGGCGGATTCTTCGGCGTGGTCCAGGCTCTGGCGCCTGCGTGGCCCGATCCATACTGCGACGATCGTGATGACGGCCTGGCTGATCATGTAGAGGGCGACCGGGATGTAGGAGTGGGTCGTGGCGAGCAGGAGCGTGGCGAGGACCGGCCCGATGCCTCCGGAGATCGCGCTGCCGACTTCGCGGGAGGATGCGAGTCCGGTGAAGCGGATGTGGGTGGGGAAGAGGTTGGCGAGGTACGCGCCCTGGGTGGCGGACATGCCGCGGACGACGAATGCGTAGACGAGGACGATCGCGGTGATGACGAGGGGGACCGACTTGGTGTTGATCATCCAGAACATCGGGAAGATGAAGAGCGCGACGCCGATGGCGGAGCCGATGTAGACCCGCGACATGCCGAGGCGGTCGCCCAGCCAGCCGAAGAGGGGGTAGGTGAAGAGGCTGATCAGCGAGGCGAGGAAGAGCCCGTTGAGGCCGACGCTCGAGTTGAGGTGGAGGAACGTGGCCGCGTAGGCCAGGACGAAGGTCTTGACGAGGTTGGTCGTGGCGTTCTCGGCGAAGCAGGCGAACATGGCCACGAACCAGTTGCGGGTGTGGGAGGCGAAGACTTCTCTGATGGGGCTCTTGGGCTTTTCCTTGGCGCGGGTGACGGCGAGGTACTCCGGGGACTCCATGACGCGCATCCGGATGAAGAGTCCGATCCCGATGCCGATCACGCTGGCGAGGAAGGGCAGGCGCCAGCCGTAGGACATGAAGGCGCTCTTGGGCATGAAGGCCAGCACCGAGTAGAAGGAGGTGCCGAGCATGATGCCCAGGGCCAGGCCCGCGCCGGGAAGGCTCGTGAGCAGGCCCTGGCGCTTCTTGCTGGCGTGCTCGGAGACCATGACCTGGGCGCCGCCGAACTCCGCCCCGGCGCCGATGCCTTGGGCGATGCGCAGGACGAGCATCAGGATGGGGGCCCAGATCCCGGCCTGGGCGTACGTGGGAAGCGCGCCGATCAGGGCGGTCGAGAGGCCCATGAGGACGAGGGTGGCTGCCAGGACGTTCTTGCGTCCGATCCGGTCGCCGAGGGCCCCGAAGACGAACCCGCCGAGCGGGCGGAAGAAGTAGCCGATGGCTGTCGTGGTCAGGGCCGCGGCCGTGCCCATCAGCGGGTCGAACTTGGGGAAGAAGAGCGTGTTGAACACCAGGGCTGAGGCGGTGCCGAACAGGACGAAGTCGTACCACTCGATGGTGGTCCCGATGACGCCCGCGAGGATGGCGCGCCGGACCCACTGGGCCCGCTGCGCGGGGGTGGGGGTTATCACGTTGGACATGTCGGTTCCTTCTACTCCGTTGTAGGGATGGTGGATGGGCTATTGCTGGGGAGCCAGGCGAGGGGACATCTCGGCGGCCTGGCGGAGGGCTTCGATCATGCTGCGGACGTCGGCGATGCCCTTGCCTGCGATGTCGAACGCGGTTCCGTGGTCAACCGAGGTGCGGATGACCGGGAGCCCGACGGTGATGTTGACGCCCGCCTCGATGCCGAGGACCTTCACCGGGCCGTGGCCCTGGTCGTGGTACATGGCGACGATGAGGTCGTAGTCCCCGCGTCCGGCGAGGAAGAAGGCGGTATCGGCGGGAAGCGGTCCTCGGGCGTCGATGCCGTCGGCCTGGAGCTTCTCGATGGCCGGGACGATCTTCTCTTCCTCCTCGCCGTAGCCGAAGAGGCCGTTCTCCCCTGCGTGCGGGTTGATGGCGCAGACGCCGATCTTGGGGTGGGCCACGCCGGCCCGCTTCATGGCCTCGTCCCCGCGGCGTACCGTGCGCTCGACGAGCCCGGGCTCGATCTTGCGGATCGCGTCGATGAGTCCGATGTGCGTGGTGACGTGGATGACCTTGACCTTGGGGGTCGAGAGCATCATCGAGACCTCCTCGACGCCCATGAAGTGGGCGAGGAGCTCGGTGTGCCCGGGGTAGATATGCCCTGCCCTGTGCAGGGCGGCCTTGTTCAGGGGAGCCGTGCAGATCCCCTGGACCTGGCCAGCCTTGGCGAGTTCACAGGCGATGCGGACGTAGTGGTAGGCGGCGTTGCCGGCGGTGGCGGATTCTTCGCCCCAGGGGAGGTCGTGCGGTACGAGTTCGGGATCGATCACGTTCACCCGGCCCGGGGTGAAGACCGCCTCGGCGACAGTGTGGACCGTCACGACGTCGGCGGGCACGTTGAGCGCCCCGGCGGCGAGGCGGAGACGGTGCGCGTCGCCGATCACGACGGGGCGGCTGTCGGCGTAGGCGCCGGGGTGGACGAGCGCGCCGACGGTGACTTCGGGCCCGATCCCCGCGGCGTCGCCCATGGTGACGGCGATGAACGGCCTGTCGTCGTATTCGGTGGTCATGCGGATCTCCGTGTCTTTGGTTTCTTCGGGGTGGTCAGCGTGCGGGCAGGCCGGCACGAGGAGTGGAAGTGTGCGATCGGATCGCCTGGTACAGCTGGGCCAGCACGTGCTCGTCACCGAAACTGCCGGGCTTGGTGGCGACGAGGCGCCCGTCGTCGGCCGCGCTCACGACGGCGCCGTGCTGGACGGCGATCCGGGGGACGAGCGAGGTGACACCGAGGACATCGAGGACCTCGCGCGCGGTCTCGCCCCCCGTGAGGATGAGGTCAGGCCGCAGCCCCTGCTCGATCTCCTGCGCGAGGAGTGCGAGCCGGGCGATGATGGCCGCCGATCGCGAGGGGTCCACCGGGGTTTCCGCGACGGCCAGGGCCACCGGCCGGCCCTGTCCGAGGGCGGCGCGCAGGTCCGCTGCGCGGGGTCCTTCCGCGTGCGGCCCCTCCGAGCCCGGGCCGACGCAAACGACGTCGAAGCCGACCGCAGCCAGACCCTCCACCTGCCGCCGGGCTGCTGGGGATGCCGATCCGACGACGGCGAGCACCCCCCTGCCGCCGTGGCGGACTGCCGACGGTTCCGCCGCCCGTCCGAGAGACTGCGTCTTGTGCGCAGATCCTCCCGCGAGGCGGCGTGCAAAGATCCCTGCGAGCTGCCCAGTCCCCGCGAGGGCCACTGGGCGCCCCGCGGCGGCGAAGCCCAGCGCTGCTACTGCGTCGACGACGGCGGCGAGGTCGCTGTCCGTCTCGCCGTCGACGACCACGATCGTCGGAACGCCTCCACTCAATGCGCTGGCGAGGCGCACCTTGAGGTCGGCCGAGCGCACGTCGTCGAGCGCTACGAAGCGGACGCCGCCGTCCACAGGGAAGAGCTCGGCGAGGTCCTCGGGCGGTGCGGTCGGTTCGGCGTGCCAGAGCCCGCTTGCGCGCAGGGCGAGGCCGGAGGCGAGGGGATTCCCGTCGACGACGGTCCGCTCCATGGCGGGGAATGCCCCGGCCAGGACCACGTGGTAGCCGAGTCCGGCCAGGGCCGAGAGCTCGGCTGCGATGTTTCCCCGCCACAGGGAGTCGGTCTTCTTGAAGACCAGCGATGGATTGTCAGTGGCAGCGTGTGAGACTGCGTCCCGCACGGTCGCCGCGGCAGCTTCGGGCGACATCCCCCGCGAATGGGTGTCGAAGACGATGACGTCGCAGTCCCCGGCGACAGGCGTGCTGGCGGAAGGGCGCGTCGTCGTCAGCAGGATGCGCGTGGCGAGCCCGCAGTCCGAGAACTGATGGGCCACTTCGGCGGCACCTGAGAAGTCGTCCGCTTGGACGATGGCTGTGGTCATGCCTCCAACCCTCCTTTCTGCGAATGTGGGGTTTCTTTGGGACAAGCCCTGTGCCACGAGGCGGTGAGAGCTGTGTCACCAGCAAGGATGGCACACCTGCGCGAAACACGCTACCCCCATTGCTCGATGTACGCAGAAGTGGGATAGTTGGAGCCATCGAAGGGGAATCTGTCCGTGAAACCGAGCCAACCCGCTGCGCGCTTTGCGCAGAACGAGCAGTTTTCGGATTCTGGATCCCGCCCTCCACCGACAGGAAGATCTATGAGCAAGCATCCGGCCGCCGTCGCCGCAGCGGAACTCCCCATCTCAAGGCTCGTCCTCGGAACCATGACGTTCGGCGACACGGCTGACGAGGCCACTGCCCGGCGCATCGTCGACGAAGCGCTTGAAGCCGGCCTGACGACGGTCGATACGGCCAACGGGTACGCGGGCGGTGCAACGGAGGAGATCCTCTCGCGCCTGCTCAAGGGACGCCGCGAGGAGGTTGTGCTCGCCACGAAGGCGGGCATGCCGCATCCGGACCACGGCGGCCATGCGCCGCTCTCCTCCGTCGGCCTGCGCCTCTCGATCGAGGGCAGCCTCAAGCGCCTCGACGTCGAGGGTGTGGACCTCTTCTACCTGCACCAGCCCGACCGGTCCACCCCTCTCGAGGAGACGCTCGGTGCCGTCGCCGAACTGGTCTCGGAGGGAAAGATCAGGGCGTGGGGCGTTTCAAACTTCGCCGCCTGGCAGATCGCCGACCTCATCCACACGGCCGAGAAGGCCGGCGCGCCGCGCCCCGTCGTGGCACAGCAGCTGTACAACCTGCTCGCCCGTCGCGTCGAGGAGGAGTATCTCGAGTTCGCCTCGGTGCACGGCCTGCACACGATGGTGTACAACCCGCTCGGGGGCGGGCTCCTCACCGGCAGGCACCGCTTCGAGGCGAAGCCTTCCGAGGGGCGCTTTGGGGATTCCCGGCTGGCCGCCATGTACACCGACCGCTACTGGGACCCGCGGATGTTCGAGGCCATCGAGTCGCTCTCGGCCGTCGCGGACGGCGCAGGGATCTCGCTCGTGGAGCTCTCGCTGCGTTGGCTGGCCCACCGGGAGGGGGTCGGATCGGTCCTCCTGGGCGGTTCGAAGGCCGAGCAGCTCCGAGCCAACATCGCCGCTGTCGGCAACGGTCCGCTCCCTGCCGACGTCGTCGAGGCCTGCGATAGGGTCGGCGCCATGCTGCGCGGCCCGATGCCCGCCTACAACCGCTGATCCCCGGCCCCGCGCGCCGTCAACTAACGAAGAGTGGAACAGAAATGACAACCTCCCCTCAGATCCTCGAGTTCGCCCGGAAGATCCGCGCACGCGAACGTATGGTGGGCTACTGGTGCGTGCTCGACGCTCCCGTGGCCACGGAGCGCATCGCGCGGCTCGGCTACGACTACGTCGCCCTCGACGCCCAGCACGGGCTGCTCGGCTACTCGGGCGTGCTCAGCGGGCTCATGGCCATCGACGCCTCCCAGCGCGCCGTGGGCATGGTCCGGGTCGACGGCAACAACCCGACCTCCATCGGCCGGGCCCTCGACGCCGGGGCTGCCGGCGTCGTCGTGCCCCTCATCGACACCGCCGAGGACGCGACCGCCGCCGTCGCGGCAGCGAAGTACCCTCCTTCCGGGCGCCGCTCCTACGGGCCGATGCGCTCCGCCCTGCGCGTGGGCCCCGTGCCGGCCGAGGCCGACGCGTCGACGCTCGTCTTCGCGATGATCGAGACGCCGCAGGGGCTGGCCAACGTCAAGGAGATCTGCTCGACCCCGGGCCTGGACGGCATCTACGTCGGGCCGTCCGACCTCTCCCTCGCAGTCGGGGGCGCCTACCCGGGCGATCCGGCCATCGCGGCCGAGTTCGACGAGGCCCTCACCGTGATTGCCGACGCCGCGGCCGCGGCGGGCATCGCGGCGGGCATCCACACCGCGGCGGGCTCGATCGCAGCCCAGAGGTTCCGGCAGGGCTACACGTTCGCCACCATCGCCTCGGACCTGACCCACCTCGAACTCGCCGCCAAGGCGCACCTCGACGAAGCAACATCAGAAGCAACCCCACAGGACTGAAGGACACCATGGCCAACAACACCCTCGACGCCGCGTACAGCACCGTCGCCCGCGACGGCGTCCTCCGCCATGCCGACGGAGCGGAGTACGCCTATCTCCCCGCCGCGACAGTGCAGTCGCACGCGGCGAACCTGACGACCCTCCCCGACGGCCGTCTGGGCTGCGTGTGGTTCGGCGGCACGCAGGAGGGCGTCAGCGACATCTCCGTGTGGTTCTCCGCGCTGGCGCCCGGCAGCGGCCGGTGGTCCGAGCCCGAGCAGCTCTCGCACGACACTGCCCGCTCCGAGCAGAATCCCATCCTCTTCGCGCCGGGCGGCGAGACCGCGTGGCTGCTCTACACGGCGCAGAAGGCCGGGAACCAGGACACGGCCGAGGTGCGGCGCCGGATCTCCGAGGACAGCGGCCGCACGTGGGGCCCGGTCGAGACCCTGTTCCCCGCGAACGAGGCCGGCGGGGTCTTTGTCCGCCAGCAGCCGGTGATCCTGCCGTCGGGCCGGTGGCTCATCCCGATCTTCCGCTGCCTCACCACCCCGGGCGAGAAGTGGGTCGGGAACCATGACGACAGCGCCGTGATGGTCTCCGACGACGGCGGCCGGACCTGGCGCGAGCAGCTCGTGCCCGGCAGCACCGGCTGCGTCCACATGGACATCCAGCCCCTCGCCGACGGCTCGCTCCTGGCCCTCTACCGCAGCCGCTGGGCCGACTCCATCTACCAATCGCGCTCCACGGACGACGGCGCAACCTGGACCGAGCCCACGCCCACTGAGCTGCCCAACAACAACTCGTCCATCCAGTTCACGGCGCTTGCCGATGGCCGGCTCGCCCTCGTCTACAACCACCGGCGGGCCGAGGAGGCGACCGAGCGGCGGCTCTCGCTCTACGACGAGATCGACGACGATGGACTCGTCGAGGACGGCGCGGCACCCTCCGTCGGGGGCGCCCCCGTCGAGCCCGCACTCGAGCCCCCCGTCGGGCCCGCACCCCGGGGGACCGGCCGTAGCGCGTTCTGGGGGACGCCCCGTGCGCCCATGACGCTCGCGATCTCCGAGGATGCCGGCCGCACGTGGCCCATCCGCCGCAACCTCGAGGTCGGGGACGGGTACTGCCTGTCGAACAACTCCCGCGACGGCCTCAACCGCGAGTTCTCCTACCCCTCGATCCACCAGGGACCGGACGGCGGGCTGAACATCGCGTACACCTACTTCCGGCAGGCCATCAAGTACGTCAAGGTCAGCCCGGAGTGGGCCTACGCCGGAGTGACCACCCCCGGCGGCGACGCCGATGCCTGAGGCCGGCCACGCCGTCGTCACCGGGTCCAGCTCGGGCATCGGGCGGGCCATCGCACGGCGCCTTCTCTCGGACGGGTGGCGCGTGACCGGGCTGAGCCGGCGGGAGACCGAGTTCGGGCAACGGTTCAGCTGGCGGCAGGCGGACCTGGCCTCCCCTGGATCCGTCGCTGAGGCGGTCTCGGACCTGGCGCCCGCCAACGCCGTCGTCCATGCCGCAGGGTTGCAGCGCACCGGCTGGCTCGGCACGCTGGATCCCGCAGCACTGCAGGAGATGTTCGCGGTGCATGTTGCCTCTGCGAGCATCCTCGCCAATGCCTTCGTGCCAGTGATGCCCGACGGCGGGCGGATCGTGCTCATCGGCAGCAGGACGGCGGCCGGAGCCGCCGGCAAGAGCCACTACGCCGCGACGAAGGCGGCCCTGCGCGGGCTCGGCAGATCATGGGCGAAGGAGCTCGCGCCGCGCGGCATCACGGTCAACGTCGTCTCACCCGGTCCGACCGACACCCCCATGCTCGCGGATCCCGGGCGGGCCGATGTGCCCCCGGTCGCGACACCGCTCGGGCACCTCGTGGACCCGGACGACGTCGCCGCCCTGGTCGGCTTCCTCGTGGGCCCCCACGGGAGTTCGGTCACCGGCCAGGACTACGTCATCTGCGCAGGAGCGTCGCTATAGCACGCGCCCCACGCCCCCGGAGGAGGAATCGCTACGATGGGCGGAGGTCCCGGCTCACTGCCGAGCCGGTGGGCGAATTCAACCTGAAGGGGGCCCGGATGACGACCGCGCAGGCCAGACGAGAAGAGATCTACCGGCTCGCCACCACCGCAGGGCTGACCTCGGTCGAGGAGCTCTCCCAGCGCTTCCGGGTCACAGCCTCGACCATCCGCAGGGACCTCGCCCTCCTGAACGAACAGGGCAAGCTGGCCCGGACCTACGGCGGCGCGCTGGCCATCGGCGCACACCCCGAGGCGTCCCTGCGGCAGCGGATCGGCGAGGCCTTCGAACAGAAGCAGGCCATCGCCCGCTGGGCAGCGGCCCAAGTCCAGCCGGGCGAGTCACTCCTCCTCGACGGCGGATCCACCGTCGGGGCACTCGCCCACGCCCTCCGCAGCCACGCAAACCTCAGCGTCACCACGCCCGCCCTGAACACCGTCCAGGAGCTCGGGGACTCCCCGGGCATCCAGGTCGACTGCCTCGGGGGGCGGCTCCGCAGTGTCAGCCAGACCTTCCTCGGGCCCCTGGCCGAAGCGGCGCTCGAGCGCATGACGTTCGACCGGGTCTTCCTGGGGGCCGACGCCGTGACTGCCGACGACGGCATCTGCGAGGCCGACCAGGCCCAGACGCGCCTCAAGGAGCTCATGGCCCGCCGAGGCGCACACGTCTACGTCCTCGCCGATTCGAGCAAGCTCGGCAGGCGTCCCTTCCACGCGTGGGTGCGCTTGCCGTTGCCATGGACCCTGGTCACCGACGCCGCCGCGGACCCGCAACAGATCGAGCTCTTCCGCCGGGCCGGGACCCGGGTCCAGAGCGTCCCGCTCGCCCACTCCAGCACGGTGGACGAAGCCGCCGTCGAAGACGCGAGCTGAGGCCTACGTCCGAGCCTCCAGCAGGTGGTTCGGGAGGCGGTTCCCGGGCGCGCGGCCGCGGATCTCGAGGAGTTCCCGGGCGTGCGCCCACAGCCGCCGGTCTTCGTCCGAGACGGGCACCCACGGCTTCACGGGACGCGCGGCGCCCTTCTCATCGCGCGCCACCATAACCGTGAGGCAGTACGTCGTGAGGTGCAGCTCGCCGCCCTTCGGGCTTCCCGAGCGCACGTGGACGGCGATGTGCATCCCCTTGTTGCCCGTGTACACGAGCCGCGCCTCCACCTCGACGACATCGCCGATGAGCAGCGGGCGGTAGAACCGGACACCGCCGGAGAAGACGGCTACGGTGTCCTGGCCCGAATACCGCGCCGAGCACACATACGCGGCCTCGTCGATCCACTTCATGACGGTGCCGCCGTGGACTTTCCCGCCCCAGTTGACGTCGCTCGGAGCCGCGAGGAAGCGCAGGACGACGCGCTCGGCCGTTCCCTCGTCCGTGTACGCCTGGCGGCCCATCGACTCCGCGATCTCGTTGCGGACCTCGATCCGGGCGATCGCATGCGCCTCGGCCTCGCGCTCCTCGTCGGTGCTCGGCACGAACTTCGGCACCTCGACCGGCTTCCCGTCGGCCCCGACCGCCACGAAGATCACGAGGCACTGGCTGCGCATGGTGGGCCTGCCGCCCCTCGGGTCGCCCGACGAGACGACCGTGCTGATGTGCATGGACGTGCGGCCCGTGTACACGATCGTGGCCGTGACCTCGACCATGTCGCCCACGTTCACAGGGTCGGCGAAGTGGATGTTCCCGACGTAGGCGGTCACGGCGTACGTCTTCGACCAGCCGACCGCGGCCGCGTAGGCGGCCTTGTCGACCCACTCGAGGACGGTGCCGGCGTCGACCGAGCCCGAGTGCCCGACGTCGGTCGGCGCGGCCAGGAAGCGGAGGGTCACGGAGTTGCTGAGGCTCGCGGTGCCCTCGGGAGCGGAAGGTGCCATGGCGCCGTCGTCCTCGCTCAGCCCCAGAGCCGCTCGGTGGCGAGCCGTGCGCCCTCGGACAGCGCCTCGAGCTTGGCCCACGCGATCTGCGGGTGGACGCGGCCTCCGAGGCCGCAGTCCGTCGAGGCGATGACCCGTTCCCGCCCGAGGATCTGGGCGAAGCGCTCGATGCGGTCGGCGACCAGCTCGGGGTGCTCGACGACGTTCGTCGCGTGCGAGACGACGCCCGGCACCACGGACTTCTCCTCGGGGAGCGTGAGGTCGCGCCACACCTTCCATTCGTGCTCATGGCGCACGTTCGCGGCCTCGAAGGAGTAGGAGCCGGCGTTGATCGAGAGCATCGTCTGGGCGAGGTCCGCGAACGGGAGGTCCGTGGTGTGCGGCCCGTGCCACGAGCCCCAGCACAGGTGGAAGCGGATCTGCTCCTGGGGCAGGTCGCGGATCGCGTAGTTGAGGGCTTCGACGCGGAGCTGGGTGAACGCGAGGTAGTCCTCGACGGTGGGCTCCGGGTTGATCATGTCCCAGTTCTCGGCGATCGAGGGATCATCGATCTGCACGGTGAGCCCGGCGTCGACGATGGCCTTGTACTCCTCGCGCATCGCGGCCGCGCACGCGTACACGAGTTCCTCATCGCTCGAGTAGTACTCGTTCGCGATGCGCGAGGCCGAGCCGGGTGAGAGCGCCGGGAGGAAGCCCGTCTCGTAGCCGTTCGCCGCAAGGGCCTGCTTGAGGTGCGCGATGTCGCGCTGGACGGCCTCCTGCCCGGTATAGGTGATCGGACCGGTCACCGTGGGCTGGGGGACGGCCTTGCGGCCCGTGAGGATGAACGAGTTCGGGTCGTTGTACGCGTCGTCGAAGCGCACGCGGTCGCGGCGGTCCCGCATGCTCGTCAGGCGGATCCTGCCCGGCTCGGAGCGGACCTTCTCCGTGCTCTGCCAGCGGTCGACGCCGCCCTGGGTGAGGCCTCCGAGCCGCGAGAACGAGTAGTTCCACCACGCGCCGTAGTCCACGGCGTTCGACATCGTATGGCCGTACTCGCCGTCGTTCGGGAACGTGATGCCCGCCTCCCGCTGGCGTGCCACGACGTCCTTCACCGAGCCTGCGAGCAGCTCCTCGTACGCAGCCGGATCCGCAGGGTTCTCCGCCATCGCGGCGTTCGCGGCGAGGAGCTCGGGGGAGCGGGGCAGGGAACCGGCGTGCGTCGTCTGGATGAAGTCCGTGTTGTGCATGGGGCCAGTCTGGCCCATCCCGCCGACAGAATGCCCGGGTTACGGAGGGTTAAGCCGTGCCGCTCCCGCTGAAACCGGGCAGTTCCGCAGAAACCCAGCATTTCCGCCGACGCCGGGCGGGTTCTAGTCGCGGTCCTCGTCCCCGAAGCCCGTCTGGGTGTGGCCCCCTTTGTCCGAGGGGATGCCGCCGGCGCCCGCCGTTCCGAGCCCGATCCCGCTGCCCCGCCGCCGTCGCTCACGGTGCGGCGGCTCCTTCGCCTCAGCGTCCGGGTGCGGGTTGTGCAGGAGCATGGACTCCTGGTTGTGGCCGTAGCCCTCGTCCTGGTTGTAGCCCTCGCCCAGACCCGGGTCGTCGCCGTAGACCGGGGTGTCCATGTCCGCGGGCTGGCTCGACGGGGAGGGCTGGGTGGGATGAGTCTCGGTCGCTTCGCTCGGGTCCATACGGGAACCGTAGGCATACGACAGCGGAGGGCGCCAGATGCGTCCGCCCTCGGCTGAGAAGGGCACACCCGGGCGCGTCCTCAGACGAACGCCGACTTCCCCGTCACTGCTCGTCCCACGATGAGCGAGTTGATCTCGTAGCTGCCCTCGTACGTGTAGAGGACTTCGGCGTCCCCGAACAGCTTCGCCATCTCGAAGTCGCTCGAGATCCCGTTGCCGCCGAGGAGCGACCGGCCGAGGGCCACCGAGGCGCGGGCGAGGCGCGTCGTCGTCGCCTTCGCCATCGCGGCCTGGGCCATCTCGAGGCGCCCCTCCTGCTGGAGCCGCGCGATCTCGAGCATGAGCGAAAGCGAGGCCTGGGCGTTGCCGAGAATCTCGGCGAGCTGCTGCTGCACGAGCTGGAACGAAGCAAGCTCGCGCCCGAACTGCCGGCGGCTCAGTGCGTACGCGCGGGCGACGTCGAACGCCGCGAGCTGGATCCCCGCCGCCTGCCAGCCCACCCAGGCCCGGGAGTCGCGGAGGAGCTCGTTCGTCCGGGCGAAACGGGTGGCCCCCGGAAGGCGGTTCTCCTCGGGCACTCGCACCTCGTCGAGTGTGATGTCCGCGTTCTGCATGATCCGCAGGCCGATCTTGTGCGGGATCTTCCGGGCGCTGAACCCCACCCGGTCGGTCTCGACGATGAACCCCTTGATCTCGTGGTCCTCCTCGTCGCGGGCCCACACGAGCGCGAAATCCGCGATCGTTCCCGCACCGATCCACCGCTTCGCGCCGTTGAGGATCCAGTCCCCGCCGTCCCGCCGCGCCGTCGTCGCGAGACCGCCCGCGATGTCCGAGCCGTGCTCGGGTTCGGTGAGCGCGAACGCGCCGAGCGCCCTGAAGCTCTCGAGGGGGCCGATCCACCGCCGCTTCTGTCCGGCTGAGCCGAGGGAGGCGATCATGCCGAGGATGAGCTCGTTGTGGATGCCGACGACCGCAGAGAGGGAGACGTCCGCGCGGGCCACCTCGGTGTACATGAGGCCCTTGAAGAGCGAGGACGTGCCGTCGGTCTGGAGCCGGGCGAGTCCCGCTTCCGCGAGGCCGGGGAGCAGCCCGTGCGGGAACTCCTCGTTGTTCCAGAACTCGATGCTTGCGGGCCGGATCACGCCCTGGAGGTAATCGCGCGTCGCGTGGTAGCGGAGCCGCTCCTCCGCCGAGAGGAGGTCCACGACGTGGAGCAGGTCGGCGTCGGGGAACGGCGGCGAGGAGGGGCCGCGGTGAGACGTGTGCAGCGATGGGGCCTCGAGCATGGGTGGCACTCTCCGTGGTGGGCTTCCCGGCCCTCGTGAGGCGGAAAGCAGTCTTCCGAACCGTTGGACGTCCTAGTATATTTCATGGTGACGTGGATCACTAGTCTGGGCCCAAGGGGGAGTCCGGGCGGGGCGAGAGGCTCAGCATGACAGTCACCGACGACTTCCGGGCGGCCCGAGACCGGCTTCTGGCACTGCGCGACGACTACGCGCAGGCTCACGCGGAGTTCGAGTGGCCCCGGCTCGCGGAATTCAACTTCGCGACCGACTGGTTCGACCACCTCGCTGCCGACCCTGAGCGCCGAGCCCAGCCGGCCCTCGTGATCGTAGAGCAGGACGGCGCCTCCGTCCGGCGCACCTTCGCCGAGCTCGCCGAGAGCTCACGCCGGGTCGCCTCGTGGCTCCACGAGCAGGGCGTGAGGCGCGGCGACCACCTGATCATCATGCTCGGCAACCAGGTCGAGCTCTGGGAGCTCATCCTCGCGTGCATCCGGCTCGGCGCCGTCATGATCCCGACCACGACCCTCATGGGTCCCCGGGACCTGCAGGACCGGATCGAGCGCGGCGAAGCGCGGTGGGCCGCCGTCGGCGTGGCCCACGTCGGCAAGTTCGACGACGTCGAAGGCGACTACACGCTCATTCGCGTGGGAGGCACGGCGGCAGGCGCAGAGGGCGACGGCGCGGGGCAGGGCGCCGTCGTCGGCTCTGTCCCAGGACGGCGGGCGCTCAACTACGGCGACGCGGCCCACGCGAGCCCGGACTTCGTTCCGGACGCCCCGACCCGCGGGGACGAGACGCTCCTGCTCTACTTCACGTCCGGCACGACGTCGAAGCCGAAACTCGTGGAGCACACGCACACGTCGTACCCGGTGGGCCATCTCTCGACGATGTACTGGATCGGGCTCGAACCGGGCGACGTGCACCTCAACGTCGCCTCGCCGGGGTGGGCTAAGCACGCGTGGTCGAACGTGTTCGCGCCGTGGATCGCCGAGGCGACCGTCTTCATCTACAACTACGAGCGCTTCGACGCCGCGCGCCTTCTTGAGAACATGGACCGCGAGGGCGTCACGAGCTTCTGCGCGCCGCCGACCGTGTGGCGGATGCTCATCCAGTCGGACCTCACCCGCCTCGCCACGCCGCCGCGCAAGGCTGTCTCCGCGGGGGAGCCGCTCAATGCCGAGGTCATCGGGCAGGTCGAGAGGGCCTGGGGCCTCACCATCCGCGACGGTTTCGGGCAGACCGAGACCACGGTCCAAGTCGCCAACACGCCGGGCCAGCCCGTCACCGCCGGCGCGATGGGGCGCCCGCTGCCGGGCTACGACGTCGTGCTCGTCGATCCCGCGACCGGCGAGGAGGGCGACGACGGCGAGATCTGCCTCCGCCTCGACCCTCGCCCCGTGGGGCTCATGGCGGGGTACCACGGCGACCCCGAACGGACCGCCGAGGCGTTCCGGGGCGGCTACTACCACACGGGTGACATGGCGCGACGGGACGCCGACGGCGTCATCACCTATGTGGGCCGGGGCGACGACGTCTTCAAGTCCTCGGACTACCGACTCTCGCCGTTCGAGCTCGAGAGCGTGCTCATCGAGCACCCGGCCGTGGCGGAGGCCGCCGTCGTGCCCTCGCCGGATCCCGTGCGGCTCTCCGTGCCGAAGGCGTTCGTGGTGCTCGCTCCGGGGTATGAGCCGGGGCGTGAGCTCGCGGAGGAGATCCTGCGGTACTGCCGCGAGCATCTTGCGCCGTTCAAGCGGATCCGCCGGCTCGAGTTCAGGGAGCTGCCGAAGACGATCTCGGGGAAGATCCGCCGCGTCGAACTTCGCCATGGCGAGGAGGCCCGGCGGTCCGACGGCTCCGGCGCGCCGGGCGGCGTCGAGTATTCCGAGGCCGACTTCCCGAGCCTGAAGGAGTGACGGTGGGTGCCCCCCTCCCGCGCGACCCCATCGCCGAGGCCCAGCGCAACTGGGAGCGCCGCGGGTGGAGCGAGGTCGCCGCGCCGATGGCGGCGATCACGGCGATCATGCGGACCCAGCAGATCCTCCTCGGGCGGATCGAGGAGGTGCTGAGGCCGTTCGGCCTCACGTTCGCGCGTTATGAGCTGCTGGCGCTCCTGAGCTTCGCACGTGGGGGCGAGCTCCCGATGAGCCGGGCCAGCGCCCTCCTGCAGGTTCACCCCACGTCGGTGACCAACGCCGTCGACCGCCTCCAGGACGCCGGGCTGGTCGAGCGTTCCCCGCACCCTACCGACGGCCGCACGACGCTCGTTCGGCTCACCGCCGAGGGCCGCACCCTCGTCCAGCGGGCGACGGCGGAGCTCAACTCCGAGGTCTTCGCCCGCTCGGGTTTCACGGACGACGACGTCGAGCAGCTCATCCGGGTCCTCCACGGCTTCCGGAGGCGGGCCGGAGACTTCACCGACCCCTGATCGTCTCGGGTACGGCTATTCCCCTCCCGATTCGTCTCGGGTACAGATACTCACGCTCATTACCGTCTCGGGTGCAGATACTCACGCTCAGACTCGAC
>NZ_DAIUJO010000030.1:26772-38499 GCF_036848755.1 Sinomonas sp.
CAGATACTCACGCTCATTACCGTCTCGGGTGCAGATACTCACGCTCAGACTCGACCTTCTGTACCAGAGATGGGTTTTTGGGGTGATTATCTGTACCCGAGACGAATTTGAGGTGGGGTTGGTGTACCCGAAACGCCCTCGCTTAGGGGCGGGCGGAGCGGTCTCGAATGTCCGTGATGATGCCGGAGAAGTCGCGATGCGCGCCGTCGCCCGCTGCGAACTCGTCGTAGATCTTCGAAGCGAGCGGACCCATCTGGGCGGCGACTCCCGTCTGCTCGATCGCTTGGAGCGCAAGCCGGAGGTCCTTGGCCATGAGCGTGCCGGCGAAGCCAGGCTGGTAGTCGCGGTTCGCGGGGCTCGCGGGCACGGGGCCAGGGACGGGGCAGTTGGTCGTGAGGGCCCAGCATTGGCCCGAGGCATGGGCGGCGACGTCGAAGAGCGCGTCGTGCGAGAGGCCGAGCTTCTCGCCGAGCACGAACGCCTCGGACACCGCGATCATGGAGACTCCGAGGATCATGTTGTTGCACACTTTGGCCGCCTGCCCGAGGCCGTGGCCGCCGCAGTGCACGATCCGCTTGCCCATGAGCCCGAGGAGCGGCTCGACCTCGGCGAAGTCCGCGTCATCGGCTCCGACCATGAACGTGAGCGTCCCGGCTTCGGCTCCGACGACGCCGCCCGAGACCGGCGCGTCGACGAAGCGGTGCCCGGCACTGACCGCCGCCTCAGCCGCCTCGCGCGCCTCCGCGACGTTGATCGTCGAGCAGTCGAGGAACAGCGTCCCAGGGGCGGCGCCCGCGAGCAGACCGGGGCTCCCCCCAGTTCCGCGATAGACGTCTAAGACCTGGCGGCCGGCCTGAAGCATGGTGAGGACGACGGCGGCGCCCTCCGCCGCTTCGGCCGCGGACTCCGCGACCTCGACGCCCAGGGCTCGGGCGGCCTCGGCGGCGGCCGGGAACGGGTCGAAACCCACGACTTTCTTTCCGGCCTTGACGAGGTTGGCCGCCATGGGGGCGCCCATATGGCCGAGGCCCAGGAAGGCGATCCGTCCGCTCGCGGCTCCGTTCCCGCTCATCTCAGCTTCCTTCCGGCATCACGAAATGGGCACCTTGGCGGACGCCGGAGGGCCAGCGGCTCGTCACGGTCTTGGTCTTCGTGTAGAAGCGGAACGCGTCCGGCCCGTGCTGGTTGAGGTCCCCGAACCCGGAGGCCTTCCAGCCGCCGAACGTGTAGTAGGCGATGGGCACCGGGATCGGCACGTTGACCCCCACCATGCCCACCTCGACGCGGCTTGCGAAGTCCCGGGCGGCGTCGCCGTCGCGCGTGAAGATCGCGACACCGTTGCCGTATGGATTCTCGCTGCACAGCCGCAGGGCGTCCTCGTAATCCTCGGCTCGGACCACGCTCAGCACCGGTCCGAAGATCTCGTCGCGGTAGATGCTCATCTCCGGGGTCACGCGGTCGAAGAGCGTCGGGCCGACCCAGAAGCCGTCTTCGTAGCCGTCCACGGCCGCGCCGCGCCCGTCGCTCACGAGAGTTGCGCCCTCTTCGACGCCCGCCGCGATATAGCCCTCGATCCGCTCCTTCGCCGCGGGCGTCACGACTGGCCCGAAGTCAGAGCCCTGGTCGAAGCTCGGGCCGACCGTCAGGTCCTGGATGCGGCCTTGCAGCGCGGCGATGAGCCGGTCGCCCGTCTCCTCGCCGACGGGCACCGCCACGGAGATGGCCATGCAGCGCTCCCCGGCTGAGCCGTAGGCGGCGCCGATGAGGGCGTCCGCGGCCATGTCGAGGTCCGCGTCGGGCAGGATCACCATGTGGTTCTTGGCGCCTCCGAAGCACTGGGCCCGCTTGCCGTGAGCTGCGGCCGTCGAGTAGATGTACTGCGCGATGGGGGTGGAGCCCACGAAGCCGATGGCCTTCACCCGCGGGTCCTCGAGGAGCGCGTCCACCGCTTCCTTGTCGCCGTTGACGACGTTGAAGACGCCGTCGGGCAGCCCTGCCTCGGTGAAGAGTTCCGCAAGCCGCAGCGGCACCGAGGGGTCCCGCTCGGACGGCTTGAGGATGAACGCGTTGCCTGCGGCGAGGGCCGGACCGCATTGCCACAGGGGGATCATGGCCGGGAAGTTGAAGGGAGAGATGCCGGCGACGACGCCGAGGGGCTGTCTGAGCGAGTGGACATCGAGGCCTTGGGCGACGCTGTCCGAGAACTCGCCCTTGAGGAGGTGCGCGGCAGCGCCCGCCGAGAACTCGACGACCTCGATGCCGCGTTGGACGTCGCTCCTGGCGTCGGCGAGGGTCTTTCCGTGCTCCCTGGAGAGGAGTTCCGCGAGCTCGTCGAGGTGGGCGTTGACGAGGTCGACGAACTTGAGGAGGATCCGCCCGCGCCTCTGGGGATTGAGCGCGGCCCATTCGGCCTGGCCCTTCTCGGCGCTCTCGATAACGCCGCGCACCTCGTCGGCGCTGGCCAGCGGAACTCGACCCTGCACTCGTCCGGCACACGGGTCGAAGACGTCGCCGAAGCGTCCCGACGCCCCGTCGACCCGTTGCCCTCCGACGTAGTGGGACAGCTCGTAGACCGTGTTGGAAGACTCTTGCACCATGACGGAACGCTCCTTTGCATCCGGTCCAGGTTGTGATCTAGATCTCTTCGGGACCTAGCACCGAAGATACTCGGACTTCCAACTAAGTTCCAGCGCCCCCGTTGCCCCGTCACCTTCGCGCGGTGCCCCGTTTGCCCCGTCACCTTCGCGGGGTGCACACCCTGCGGACGTGACGGCGCAACGGGAGAGCCCGGGCCCCGAGGGCGCAACGGGAGAGCCCGGGCCCCGAGGGGCGTGCTCAGGCGATTCGGTCGAACAGTCCCGCGAGTTCTTCCGTCAGGGCCTTGACGAGCGCGGGCTCGCCGATCGCCTTGCCGTCGAGGTGGTTCACGGGGGTCAGGAGCCGCACCGAGGAGATGAGCCAGACGGCATCGGCGTCGAACAGGTCCTCGGGCTCGAGCGGACCGTAGCCGAGCTCCCACCCGGCCTCCTTCGCGGCGGCGAAAAGCGCGCCCTGCGACGTGCCGGGCAGGATCCCGGAATCGAGCTGGGGGGTGACGAGCCTCTTGGAGGTGATCCGGCCGTCGTCGTCCGTTTCTGCGTGGGCGACCAGGACGGTCGAGGTCGGCCCCTCGAGCACCTGCCCGTCCGAGGAGGTGAAGATGACGTCGTCGGCGCCTTGGGCGTGCGCGTAGCGGAGCGCAGCCATGTTGACGGCATAGCTCAGCGTCTTGGCCCCGAGCAGGAGCCAGGGGGCGCGCTCGGCGACGTCGGAGTCGTAGCCGCGGTCCAGGAGGATGACGTCGACGCCCTCCTCGCGCTGCCGCTTCGCCGAGTGCGCGGGGGCGAAGGCCGCGACCCAGCACGTGGGAGCATGCACGCCCTCGACGCCTCGCGTGGCCACGAGCCGCACGACCACTTCGTCGAGCACCCCGACCGTCCGCTGGTACTCCGCGAGGGCGGTGACAATCGCACGCTCCCAGGCCTCATGCCCCGGGACCTCGAGTTCGAGCATCCGGGCGCTCGAATTGAGCCGCGAGAGGTGCGCCGGGAGCTTGCGCACGTGCCCGTCGAGCACGAGGAGCGTCTCGAAGACGCCGTCTCCGCGGGTCACCCCGAGATCGGTCGCATAGAGCGTGGGCCTCCCGGCGTCCTCGAAACGCCCGTCGGGATGAGAGGCGTCGAGGAAGACAAGCACGGTCTGAGTCATGGGGACAGCTTAGGCTGTGCCCATGCTGTTCCAGCTGCCTCTCATCGGCCTCCTGCCGGACTGGGCAACCTTCCTCGTTGCGGTCATCGACCTCGTGATCCGCGTCGCCGTCCTTGGCATCATCCCCGGCAACCGTCGCCCGACGACGGCCATGGCCTGGCTCCTCGCCATCTTCGTCATCCCGACGGTCGGGCTCCTGCTCTTCCTCATGTTCGGCAACTTCCGGCTCTCGCGGAACCGCCGCGAGCAGCAGCAGGAAGTCGACAACCGCGTGCGCGCAACCCTCGCGAGGGCGGACGACGTCGACACTCGCTTCCCGGGCGCGGAGTGGCTCCACTCGGCGGCGGCGCTCAATCGGCACCTCGGTTCCCTGCCGATGGTCAACGGCAACACCGTCCGGCTCATCCCGGGGTACGAGGACGCGCTCGCGGAGATGGCAGAGGCAGTCCGCGGAGCTCAGCGGTTCGTGAACGCGGAGTTCTACATCATGAGCTCGGACGAGGTCACGGACGAGCTCTTCACGGCGCTCGAGGAGGCGGCGGAGCGAGGCGTCGAGGTCCGCCTCCTGTTCGATCACATCGGGACGGCCAGGATCCACGGCTATCGCGGGCTGCTGCGGCGGCTCGAGGCATCGAAGATCCAGTGGCGGCGGATGCTCCCGCTGCTGCCGCTCCTCGGCCACTGGCGCCGCCCTGACCTGCGCAACCACCGCAAGATCCTCGTCGTGGACGGCGGGGTTGCGTTCACGGGCTCGCTCAACCTCATCGAGCGCTCCTATCGGAACCCGCGGCACCGCCGGGTGGGCCGGAAGTGGGTCGAGCTCATGGCCCGGCTCGAGGGGCCGGCTGTCACGACTCTCAACGTCGTGTTCGCGACCGACTGGCTGAGCGAGACCGGGCAGCTCCTGGCCGAGCAGATGGAGCCTCCGGAACCTGTGGGGGACATGCCGGCGCAGGTCGTCCCCAGCGGCCCCGCCTTCGCCAACGAGAACAACCTTCGGCTCTTCAACACGCTCATCTACTCGGCGCAGCACCGGCTCTCGATCTGCAGCCCGTACTTCGTGCCGGACGATTCGCTCCTCTACGCGGTGACGACGGCAGCCCAGCGCGGCGTGGACGTCGAGTTGTTCGTGTCCGAGCAAGGCGACCAGTTCCTCGTGCACCACGCGCAGCAGTCCTACTACGAGGTCCTGCTCGCCGCGGGGGTCAAGATCTACCGCTACCCCAAGCCGTATGTCCTCCACGCCAAGCACTTCACCGTGGACGACGACGTCGCCGTCCTCGGCTCCTCCAACATGGACATGCGCTCGTTCTCCCTCAACATGGAGGTCTCCCTCATGCTGCCCGGGGCGAGCATCGTCGCCCAGATGCGGCGCGTCGAGGACATGTACCGGAAGATCAGCCTCCCGGTGGACCTCCACACGTGGAGGCAGCGCTCGCTCCTCAGCCGCTATGTGGACAACGTCGCGCGCCTCACGGCGACGGTGCAGTAGTCACTCGGGAAACCTCGCGCCGAGCGTGCTGAGGACGGCGAACGACTTCGCGCGGATCTCGTCGTGCTCGGCGTCCGGGTCGGAGTCGGCGACGACGGCGCCGCCCACTCCGAGCGAGAGCGTCGCCGCGCCGTCGGGGCGTTCGACGACGACGAGGGTGCGGATGACGACGGAGAGGTCGGCAGCGCCGGTGCGCGAGAAGTAGCCGATCGCCCCCGAGTAGACGCCTCGGGGAGCGCCCTCGAGCCGGTCGAGGATGTCCATCGTGCTGATCTTCGGCGCTCCCGTCATGGAGCCCGGCGGGAAGGCCGCCGCGACGGCCTCGGCCCGCGAGGCGCCGGGCCGCAGCTGTGCCTCGACCGTGCTGACGAGCTGATGGACGGTGGCGTACGTCTCGACCGCGAAGAGCCGGGCGACCGCGACCGATCCGGGGACGGCGAAGTGGCTGAGGTCGTTGCGGAGCAGGTCCACGATCATGAGGTTCTCGGCGCGGTCCTTGGCATTGCCGGCGAGCTCCGCGCGCACGAGGGCGTCCTCGTCGGGCTGCGCCCCGGGAGCCCGGCGGCGGGTTCCCTTGATCGGTTCGGCGCGGAGGCCGCCGTCGTGCGCGACGCTCAGGAACCGCTCGGGCGAGGTGCTCGCGATCGTGACGCCGCCGAACCGGGCGAAGGCCGCGAACGGCGCGGGGCTGCGCCGACGCAGGGCCCGGTACGCGGCCCACCCGTCGAAGCCGCCGCGGCCCACGGTCGCCTCGAGGGCGGTCGTGAGGCACACCTCGTACGTGGTCCCCTCGGTGATCTCAGCCTTCGCCGCGCGGACCTTGTCGCGGTACACGCCGCCGTCGTCCCGTGCAGAGAAGGCTGGCACGGCCGGCAGGCTGAGGGGCTCGTCCCGTGCCTCGGCCACCGGCCCGCGCACGGCCCGTTCCGCTCCGTCGAGCCACTCTTCGGCGTCCGGCGCGGTGAGGGCCAGAAGCCACGCATCTCCGCGCTCGTGGTCCAGGACGACGGCGCGGGCCGCGTAGACGAGCTGGGCGTCCGGGATCCCGGTGCCGCCTCCCGAGGCAGTGCTGACGTCCTTCCCGCCGCATTCGCGCTTGAGCTCGTAGCCGAGGTAGCCGAGCCAACCGAGGGCGAAGCCGCAGTCGAGGCCCGCAGGGGCCGCCTCGCCCCCGTGGCCCCACGCGCCGTCGAGCCAGCGGAAGAACGGCTGGTCGAAACGCGCGGTCGCGGGGGTGGGCGTCTGCGGACCGAACGTCACGCTGGTGGCACCGTCGCTGTGCGCCATGCGCCGCCCGAGGAGGCCGCCGTCGTCGGCCATGATGCTGAAGCGGTTACGGACGTGCGCGCCCGGCGTGCCCTCGTGGGGGGATCTTGGCGAGTCGGAGGAATCCAGCCAGATCGCGTGCTCGGCGCCGCCGAACAGCGCCTCGAAGAGCGGGGCAGGTTCGGGCGTGGCGGGGATCCGCCGGGCGGCGACGGCCGCGGGATCGCGCTCGGCACGTTCCCGGGCGGGGAGGTCGCGGAGCGCGGGGACTTCGGCGAGCGCATCGAGCACGCGGCGTGTCGCCTGCTCGGGTCGGCCAGGACCGGGGGTCGACACCACGGTCACGGCGGCGGCCGCGGCGACGTCGTCGGCCTCGAGCCACGCCTCTTCCTGCGCCGCCCAGCGTTCCCAGTGGGGCGCGTACGTCTCGCCGTCCCGGTCCAGCGCCCGGCGGCGCCGCTCGTCCGCGGGGGCCTCGAGCCAGACGACGGCGTCGGCGAGGCTGCGCAGCTGCTCCGAGCCCGCCCCGACGCCCTCGAGCACCACGATCTCGGCGGGTTCCGTGACCCGCTCGGCCCCTTCGGCCTCGCCCAGCCAGTCCCAGGCCCGCCAACGCGCGGCCTCGCCGCGGCGGAGCGGCGTGAGCACCTCCGCGGCGCAGCGCGCAATCCCGCGCGCGAGCCCATCCCATCCGGGGTAGAGGTCCTCGAGGTGGACGAGCGCGACCGTCCGGTGCTCCCGCAGCGCCGCCGCGAGTTCGACGGCGAGAGAGGTCTTCCCGGCGCCCGAGCGGCCGTCGACGGCGATCACGCTCGGGCGGGCGATGCGCTGCTGGATCACGCCCCGGCGAGCAGAGGCGGCCGGCGCGTGAGCTCGTGGCGCACGTGCTCGACGATGCCCGGGACGGCTGCGTTGACGAGCTGCCAGGTCGACTCGAAGTCGCTCTGATCGCCGAACCACGGGTCCTCGATGCCCTGGTCGAGGGGGTCCAGATGGGCGACGGCGGGGTCGAACGAGCGCAGCATCCGGACCTTCTCTGCCGCCCCCTCCGGAGCGAATTCGCGGAGGTGGCCGTAGTGGTCTATGTCGAGCGCGAGGATGAGGTCGCGCTCCACGTACCACGCGGGCTGGAACTGGCGGGCGACGTGCGTGCTCGGGCGCAGGCCGTGGGCATCGAGGACGCGCGCAGCGCGAGGGTCTAGGGGCCGGCCGGCCTCGTAGTTCGTGGTGCCCGCAGAGTCCACGACAGCCTGATGCGCGAGGCCTGCCGTGCGCAGGGCATTGGCGAGCATGAACTCGGCCATGGGCGAGCGGCAGATGTTCCCGGTGCAGACCGTGATGATCCGGTAGGGGCTCGCCGTCGAGTTCATGGATCAAGCATAGGGTGAGGCGCCGCCCCGCCAGAATCGGGGGTCAAATGGCTGCGAGCAGAACGCCGACGCCCACGAAGAGCGATCCGAAGATCCGATTGAGCACCCTCTGCCCGGCGTCGTTCCGAGTGAAGCGCTGGAAGCTCTTCGCGGCGAGGGCGAAGAAGAACCACATGACCGCGATGTCGACGCCGACGATCGTCGCGCCGATCACGAGGTACTGGCTCCACAGCGGGAGCTGGGGTTGCACGAAGCCGGGGATGAAAGCGAGGAAGAAGACAATCGCCTTGGGGTTGAGCAGGTTGACCCAGAGGCCGCGTCGGGCCATGGACAACGCGGACTCGTTGAGGAGCTCCGAGGCAGCCGCTTCGGACGCGTCGGGCTTGCGGAGAAACTGCCGGATGCCGAGGTACATGAGGTAGGCCGCCCCGAGGTAGCGGATCACGTTGAACGCGACGGGCGAGCTCGCGACGAGGACTCCGATGCCCGCGGCGACGATCGCGAGGTGCACTGCGAGCGCGGCCTGCTGGCCCAGGATGCCCCAGATGGCGCGGCGGAAGCCGGCATTCAGCGAGTTGCTCATCGTATTGATGGCGCCGGCGCCGGGAGTGAAGCTGATCAGGAGGCAGGCACCGAGCAAGGCGAGCCAAATCGAGAAAGGCACCTTTCAAGATTAGTGCCCCCCATCGGCAGAGGATGTCCGCCCTATGCCCGCCCGATGACCTCCCCGTTGGGGATGAGGAACCAGCCGTCCGTCGACGAGCCCCAGCGGTGCCAGCCTGCAGCGATCCGTTCGAGGTCCACGCTCTCGGCGAAGCCATACGCGAGCGCCTGCTCGGCGAAGGCCGAGTGCAGCACGCGCTCGCTCCACACGCGCGCCTGCCACGTACGGAGCTGAGGCGTGGCGTAGAGCCAGTTGCTGCTCGAGGGGGCGACGTCGGTGAACCCGGCCTCCTGCATCCAGCTCACGAGCCGCCGGCCGGCATCTGGCTCGGCGCCATTGCGCCGGGCGATCCGCTGGTACAGCTCCATCCACTCGGAGAGCTCGGGGATCTCCGGGTACCAGCTCATCCCGTGGAAATCGGCGTCCCGCACCGCGACGATGCCGCCGGCCTTCGTCACCCGCCGCATCTCGCGTACAGCAGCCACAGGATCGGTGAGGTGTTGGAGCACTTGGTGCGCGTGCACGACGTCGAACACCTCGTCCTCAAGGTCGAGGTCGTACACGTTGCCGACCCCAAAGCGCACGTTGTCGATCCCACGGTCCTCGGCGAGGGCGCGAGCCTGGGCGACGACGTCCTCGGAGCGGTCGACGCCGACGACCTCGCCCGGCGCGGTGAGCACGGCGAAGTCGCACGTGATGCTCCCCGGCCCGCAGCCGACGTCGAGCACGCGGGCTCCTGGGGTGAGGTGGGGGAGGACGAAGGCGGCCGAGTTCTCAGCGGTTCGCGCCGCGTGGGCGCGCACAACGCTCTCGTGGTGGCCGTGGGTGTAGACGTCCTCGGGAGTGGTCTGCTGGCCTTCCATGGCACAACGTTACGCGCGGGGCTCCCGGAGCCGGTGACAGGCGCGACATGGGCGCGTGATCTTGGCTACGAAAACCCCTCCTCGGCAAAAACTCAAAACACTACCTGCCTACGCTGGAAAGGCCAAAAGGAATCGCGGCGGGCAACGGTGCCCATTCTGCGCAGCGAAAGGAGCACCACCTCATGTCCCTTCTGGACAGCCACACCCCGCACGGCCGCAAAGGCCCCTTCGGCAGCCGGACCATGCGCTTGGGCGAGGACATTCTCCTTGCCCGTCACGGCTCGCACATCAACCGCATGACCCACGATCGGCGCAACCACCGAATGGTCGCCATTCTGGACAATGGCACGGTCGACTATGCGTCGAACGTCCTCGTGGCCCCACCTAGGACCCCCATCGAGCGCCTTCAGCAGCAGATCCGGGATGTGCGCGACGACGTCGCGCCGATCACGAAGTCGGACCTCCGCGTGCTCGGCTGGTTCACGGCAGGATGGGCAGTGATCTCGGCGCTCTTCATCGTGGGCATCATCGTGCTCGGGTCCACGAACGGCGGCGCGGCCTTCGCCCAGGCCTCGACGCTCTTCCCCTCGTACTGATCCCCGCCTCGCTGATCCCGCGAGCGTAGGCTGGATCGGTGACCCAGCCCACGGGCCAGCCCGCCCAGCCCGAGACGCCCCCAGCCGCCGTCGTGACTTCGTCCTGGAGTCCTCGCCTCGCGCTGCTCGTCGCGGCGACGTACTTCATGGAGTTCTTGGACGGCACCGCATTGTCCACGGCGCTGCCGGCCATCGGTGCCGACTTCCATGTGGTTCCGGCGGATGTGAACGTGGCGATGACGGCGTACCTCATCGCTGTCGCGATGGGGATCCCGTTCAGCTCGTGGCTCGCAGAGCGGTTCGGCCCGCGACGCGTCTTCTGCACGGCCATCGCCGTCTTTACGGTCGCGTCGCTCCTGTGCGCCCTCAGTCCCAACCTCGTGGCCCTCACCGGGTTCCGGGCGCTGCAGGGCTTCGGTGGCGCGATGATGGTGCCGGTCGGATCGCTCGTCGTGCTACGGGGCACGCCCAAGGACCAGCTTCTCAAGGCCACCGCCTATCTCGTCTGGCCCGGCCTGCTCGCTCCGGTGCTGGCCCCTCTCGTGGGCGGCGCGATCACCCAGTACCTTTCGTGGCACTGGATCTTCTTCGTGAACCTTCCCCTCGGCGTGGCAGCGTTCGTGGCTGCGCTGCGGCTCGTCCCGTCCGGGGGTGCCGACCACGGGCGCCGGCTCGACTGGCCCGGTCTTGCGCTCACAACGATCGGGGTCGCTGCCGTCGTCGTCGGCCTCGAGCTGTTCAGCGAGGGGCGGCCCGCGGGCTGGGCCGCGGCGTCGCTCGCCGTGGGCCTCGCGTCGCTCGTCGTCGCTGTCGTCTGGATGCGCCGGGCGCCTCGGCCGCTCTTCAACTTCGCCGTCCTGCATGTGCGCACCTTCCGCGCCACGCAGACGGGCGGCTTCGTCTATCGGCTCACGATCCAGTCCGTACCGTTCCTCCTTCCCCTGCTCTTCCAGGACGGTTTCGGCTGGGACCCGGTCCATGCCGGCCTGCTCGTCGCCGCCGTCTTCGTGGGCAACATCGGAATCAAGCCGGCGACGACGCCGCTGATCCGCCGCTTCGGATTCAGGCCTGTGCTCGTGGTCGCCGCTGCGGCGTCCGCCGCCACCTTCGCCGGCTGCGCGCTCCTGGCGCCGGACGCCCCCGACCTGCTCATCGCGTTGCTCCTCCTGGCCTCCGGCGCCTTCCGCTCGATCGGCTTCTCCGCCTACATGAACGTGCAGTACGCGGACGTCTCCTCCGAGCAGCTGCCGAGCGCGAACGCCATCGCGAACACCCTGGTCCAGCTTGCCGCGGCCCTCGGGGTCGCGGTGGGTGCGCTCCTGATCCGCGCTGGCATCGCGTTCCTTCCCGCCGGGACCGACCATGCGGGGCCCTACCGGGTCGCTTTCGCTGCGATCGCCGTCCTCATGCTCGTGAGCGTCGTCGACAGCCTCTTCCTCCCGAGGCACGCCGGGACCCAGGTGAGCGGGCGCCGCGGCTGAACTTGAGTCTGATTGGCTCAAGTCCATTTGACACTGGGCGGATAGGGCGTAGAGTTGAGTGCAGATCGCTCAACTTGACCGTTCGGCGTCGGCGACGGCGTCACCGGGCGGGTTGGCCTCTTTCGAGCATCAGCAATCAGCAGGAGGAACTATGTCCCGCGCAGTCGGTATCGACCTGGGAACCACCAACTCCGTCGTGTCCGTCCTCGAGGGCGGCGAGCCGACGGTCATCGCGAACGCTGAAGGCG
>NZ_DAIUJO010000031.1:0-38089 GCF_036848755.1 Sinomonas sp.
GGGCACGCGACGAGGACCAAGGTGCGCTGGGCAGAGGGATTGTCAGCGTCGGGTTGCTGAGCCAAGGGTTCCCCTTTCTGAGCCGGGTCACGCCCCGCCCTCCCCGGCGGGGTCCTACTGGGGTCCGTACCCAGATCCGGCCGGGTGACACGAGCGGCCCCTCCAGGCGGACCACGATCGCCCGTCAGGCCGATCGCAGCTGCTGCCCGCACCTGGGTGCCCTCTCTGCTCACGGGCGACCAACGGAGGAGGGATGTCACACTGGACCTGCGAACCAGCCGAGTGGCAACGTGGGACGTCGTCGAACTCGGCTGACGCCCGCGCCAGATCCATAGAAAGGAACGTCCCCATGGCACGACTCTTTGAAGAACCCTGGGCCATCGGCATCATCGTCCTCGCGGCCCTTCTCCTCTTCGGAGCGCCCAAGCTTCCGGGCATCGCCCGCAGCGTGGGTCAGTCGCTGCGCATCCTCAGGAGCGAGGTGAAGGAGCTCAAGGAGGATGCCTCGGCGGCGGCAGACATCACAGCCTCCGTGAGAACCCCCGAACCGCAAGACTGAGGAAGACGGCCGCGAACACGACGGTCACCGCGAGATCGGTCCAGACAGACAGCGTCCAGCCCAAGACGGTCACGCTGCTCGGGAACCGGGCCAAGGCGGCAGCCGGGAGCTGCTGCGCATCGAACACCACGCTGCGCAGCGGCGCCACGGCGTAGGTGAGCGGATTGAGCCGGGTCAGGATGTCGAGCCACCACGGCAGCCCGGAAAGCGGGAAGAGCGCTCCGGAGAGGAAGATCATGGGCAGCAGGACCAGCTGCATGACGACCTGAAAGCCCTCGATCCTCGAAATCCGGCTCGCCACGAACACGCCGAACGCCGTCAGAGCAGCAGCCATGATGAATTCGAGCGCTATGACCTCGACGACGGTGAGCGCGGTCAGCCTCACGCCGACGAGGGGCGCGAGGACAAGCATGATCGTGCCTTGGGCCGTGGCGACCGTGGCACCGCCTGCCGTCTTGCCGACGACAAGCGCGGAGCGCGGCACCGGCGCTACGAGCATCTCGCGCAGGAAGCCGAACTCGCGGTCCCACACGATCGAGATGGCGCTGAAGATCGACGTCGAGACAACGCTCATCGCGACGATCCCGGGGAAGACGAACTTGCGGAAATCGAGGCCTCCCGTCGATCCGACAAGGCTTCCCATCCCGTAGCCGAGCACGAAGAGGAACAGGAGGGGCTGGGCCAGGCCTGTGAAGATCCGGGACGGGGTGCGCCCGTAACGGATGAGTTCGCGCTGCCAGACCATGCCCACGGTGCTGATCGCCGCCACCGTCTACCTCCGATTGCGCCATGCCCGGGGCAGCCCGGGCTCCTCGGACTGATCGCGGATCTGCCGTCCCGTGTAATGCATGAACATGTCGTCGAGGGACGGCTCGTGGATCTGTGCCGAGCGGACGGAACTGCCGAGCAGCGCAATGAGGCCGGGCAGCGCGGTCGCAGCGTGGTCGATGCGGACCGAGACGGTGCCGTCCAACTGTGAGCACTCGTAACCTGCTGCCGAGAGCGCAAGGCGAGCGGCGTCGTCGTCGTCCGTGTGGAGGATGACGCTTTCGGCCCCTGCCGCCGCCTTGAGCTCGGCCGGCGTCCCGAGGGCGATGAGCTTCCCGTGATCGATGATGCCGATCCGATCGGCGACCTCGGCCTCTTCCATATAGTGCGTGGTCATGAAGACGGTGACGCCCTCGTCGCGACGGAGTGTGAGGATGTCCTCCCACATGACCGAGCGGGTCTGGGGATCGAGCCCGATGGTCGGCTCGTCGAGGAACAGGACCGCGGGGGTGTGCAGCATCGCCCGGGCGATCTCGAGCCGTCGGGCCATCCCACCCGAAAAGGTGCTCACGAGGTCCTTGCGACGTTCCGAGAGCCCCACGAGCCCCAGGACCCGCGCGATCCTTTCGGCGCGCTCCCTTGTGGGCACACCGTAGAGCACGGCATGGAACCGCAGGTTCTCCTCGGCGGTGAGCTGCCTGTCGAGGGTCGACTCCTGGAAGACGAGCCCGATGTGGGAGCGCACCTCGTGCGGATCGGCGACGACGTCGAAGCCGGCCACGCGCGCGGACCCCGACGTCGGCGACGCGAGGGTGCAGAGGACATTGATCGCCGTCGATTTGCCGGCACCGTTCGGGCCGAGGAAGGCGAAGACCTCCCCGGGTGCGACGTCGAACGAGATGCCGGCGACGGCGGTGACCTCGCCGAATCTCTTGACGAGGTCCCGCACCGAGATCGCCGCCCTGGCACTCTCGCCGGACTCCACCGGCCCCGGCTGTCGCCCGGGCGCCGGCCCGGTTGCCGCCTGAGATGTGACGTGCCGCCTGCTCACGGGGCGAGCGTACTGCGGTCGCGGCGGGGCGGTTAGGGCCTATTGGCAGAGGTTGTCTGGGCAGTCACCCCACCGTCCTGGCATTGCGCCCCAGACCGACCATCAACGGAGCAGCAGCGTTCGGATCTCCCAAGGGCGCAGGCTCAGCTCGATCTCACCGTCGGCGTCGGCCTCGCTCAGGGCTGCCCCCGTGAGGTCGATCGCCGTGATGCGCTCGAAGTGGCCGGCAAGGCGCGCCTCCTCCCGCTGGTCGGAGAGCAGGACGAGGCGGACCTCGAGTCCCGCCGCGACCCGCCTCAAGCTCGTCATCCGCACATTACGCCCTTCGAGGCGAAGGCCCTCGGACAAGGCAGGCAGCTCAGTACTGCCACGCTTCCTGCCCCTGACCACCGCGGCCGGGGAGCAGAAGCGGTCAGAGAGCCGTACGGCCCGGGCCTCGGACCAGCCCGTCGCGCAGGGAATGACGGCGAGTTCGACGCTCATCTCGGTTCCGAGCTCCTGGGCCCCGGGGACGGGGATCTCCGCGGCGGCTGGCTCGTCGCGGAGGGGATGGACGTTGACACTGATCGATCCGACGGCCCGCAGGACGGTCAGGGCGATCTCCCGAGCGTCGACAATCTCATACTCCGTAGCCTCCCGCACGAGCACCGTGGCCGGGCCGGCCGAGATGAACCGGTAGGCGGGGAAGGTCGGAAGGGGATGCTCTCCACCTCCGCCTTCTGCTGTAAGGCCGCGCTCCGTGACGGCGAACTGCCCCTCGGACGCGGAGCCCGAGACGGGTTCGGGCAGCGGCACGTGCAGGCGGAGACGGTGGTCGGCCGCCTGATTCCGAAAGCGCAACGAGAGGCGGACGAAGGGCTCGCCGCGGCGGAGCTCGACATCCATCACGACCGGGACGAGCACCGTCTCCTCGGAGCGGCCCCTGGTCTCGGGATCGAGCGCACGGGGCCACTCGTAGTCGCGGATGATTCGGATGACGGCCCGGAGCGGCCCTTCCTCCAGAACCTCGGTCCGGACGTTCGAGGGCCTGCTCACCAGCACATCGCGCTCAGGCGGCCCGTAGTTGTAGGTATCGCCGCTGTCTCCACCGTCGACGAGTGCACCTACTCCCCGCAGCACCGTTCCGTCGGCCCCCGTGACCGTCAGAGTCCCGTCGGCCTCAACGCACGCCGAGACCACCCCGTTGGCAACCCCTCGGCCCAGAAGGCGAGCCGCGTCGTCGCACGCGACGGCCGCACCAGGGCGCACGCGGACGGGCGCGACCCCAGAGGCGGGCACGGGAACGTCGACGAGGACCCGGGTTCGGCGCTGGGCAAGGATCCGCAGCTGCCAAGGGCCGGGCCTGCGATCCACCGCGGCCTCCAACGCACTGGCGAACTCGCCGATGTCGAACATCGGCGAAGCGGGGACCTCGGCCACCGAGAACTCGAGCAGGCCCGGTTCGATACGGTATCCGTCGATCAGTTGGCCGAAGAGCTCGCGACCGTGGATCCGATTCATGACCCGGGGAACCAGAACGGAAGCGTCCATCGTCTCGTCGCCGAGCACGGTGGGCAACTCGCCGATCGGCTGTACGGGGAAGGTGACCCCGCCGGCGCCCTCAGCCACGAGGTGCTCGTCCGTGGACTCGCGGGGGATCGTCAGTTCGACGAGCGCGTTGCGCGCAAAAGGCAGCGAGTTGACCACTGCGAAAGCGTCCGCGGGCATATTCCGGGCCACCCGTGTGAGCACGTCGTCGCGCACCGAGCGCGCGAGGTGGGCGGCGGCCTGAAGCCGGGCGTCCACCTGCTGCACGGTTTCATCCGTGCCCGAGCCCACCACGGAGTCGTGCGCGCTGGATTCGATGATCCGGCGCCAGGCCATGCCCAGGTACGGCTCGAAGTCCGCCGTCGTATGAGTCGCCGAGAGCCGCTCGGCCTCGAGGACGAGCGACTCGGCCCGGCTCATGGCCACCTTGAGGCTCCGGCGGATTGAGAAGACGCCGGGCAGGATGTTCCCACGGGCGTGCGAGCGCAGCTCGCCGCGGACCGTCCGCGCGGGCCCGTCGTGGGCGAAGCCGCGGACGTAGTCCTCGACGGTGCCCACCGAGATGGGGAACGTCCCATCCCCGAAGCGGTCCACGTACTCCATGAGGCGCGGGTCAGGGGCCATGTGGTCGGTCCCGAGCATGCCGAGGATCGGCGCACCTCCCCACCGCTCCTTGGTCCGGTCACGGTAGCCCACCAAGGCCGCGGGGATCTTCTCGGGGATGGCCAGGAGATCGAGGGCGTTGCCGTACCCGTCGAAGAGGTACTCCACACGAACCGCCGACCCGTCGGGGGCCTCCCACGAGAACGCGTGCTCTGAGACCTCGGACGGAACACCGCGCCAGAGGCACGCGTGCTCGATGCCCCCGAGGCGGAGGATCTGGGGCATCTGCGCCACGTGCCCGAACATGTCAGGCAGGTAGCCGACCTTCATGGTTCCTCCGAGGGCCGCCGCGCCAGCCATCCCCAGCTGAAGATTCCGCACGATGGTCTCCCCCGAGCAGAGGAATTCGTCGAGGAGGATGTGCCAGGGGCCGAGCGCGAGCTGGCCCGCGGCCACGAGCGCTTCGACGCGCTGCCGGTTCTCGGGCTTGATCTCGAGGTAGTCCTCGATCGCGGCGGTCTGGCCGTCGAGCGTGAACCGGAACCTGGGGTCGGCCTCGGCCATGGACAGCACGCTGTCGAGGACCGTGACGAGCCGGTACCGGAAGACGTGGAACGGCTCATACCATTCCCGGTCCCAGTGGGTGTGCGGGACCAGCACGATCCCGGCGTCGACCGTCGTCTCGGGCTCCGTTGTCGTCTCTCTCTGCGTCAGACTCATGCCTGAGCGACCTCCCCCGCGGGTTCGAGGCCCAGCGCGCGCACGAGGACGGCCGTCACTCGCTGGGCCGTGCCGATGTCGGTGATGCCCTCCGGGATTCCCGTGGGCGGTGCCTGCTTGCGGGTCACCATCGCGTGGAAGGCCTCCCACTCGGTCTCGAACGCTTCCGTGACTTCCCTCCGGTCTCCGATGAGCACGCCTGCCGCGTCCCGGCCGATGGTCCTGAGGCGAGTCGGGCTGTTGAGCAGATAGGGCACGCCGAACTGGAGCTCGGCGGTCCCTTGCGTGTGGTGGACGGTGATCGTCTCGCGGTACTCCGGATAGTCCGCCAGGTAATGCCAGTTGAGGTGGAACCTGATCCCCGCGCCGAGCGTCCCGGTGATCTCGATTGAGCCGGGCTCGTCCTGCTGTGCCCAGTGGTGCACGGCGTTGACCGTCTCGAGCGGTCCGAAGAGGGACCGCACGAGGGCGAGGTCGTGGATCAGACTGCCCAGGACCACGTTGGCGTAGAGCTTCCGCACCGTGTCAGGCGCGTCAGCGCCGAGGGCCGAGTCCAGACGGAGGCGGTCCGCCTCGCGGAAGCCGGCAAGGACTTCCTTCGGAATGTCCCCCGCTGGCGGGCGCAGATTCGCGTATCCGAGCTGCGACTGGCCGCTCGGATGCAGCACCTCCACTCCCACGTACCGGACGTCGCCCAGGGCGGGCATCGCGGCGGCCAGTGCTCTCACCGCGGGGTCGTACTCCTTCATGTAGCCGAGCAGCAGCATCGGGCGCCCTTGGGCCTCCTCGGCGGCGCGGAGCGCCTCCGCCTCCTCGAGGGAGAACGCGAGCGGCTTCTCGCACAGGACGGGGACTCCCTGCCCGATCGCGGCGAGTGCGTCGGTGCCGTGGGAACCGGACGTCAGGAGCACGACGGCGTCGACGGTCCCCGCGTGGAGGAGCGCCCCGAGGCTCTCGTGCCGGTGTGCCGGGTCCACCCCGTACTGGTCGCCGACCTGCGCGAGCAGGGTCGGCGAGGCGTCGGCGACAGCGGCGAGCTCGAACAGATCCCACCGGCGCGAGATGAGCGGCAGATGGACGGACTGCGCGATGGCGCCGAGTCCGACGACTCCGATCCGGACTGCGGTCATTACGGTACCCACTTCCTCAGGGCGTCTCGGTTGATGGAATGGTCGCGTTCGGCGATGCCCGGATCGTCATCCGGGTGGGGCACGCGGTCCTGTTCGACGACGAGCCAGCCATCGTAGCCGGACGCGACGAGGCGGCCCATGAAGCCGGCCAGGTCGAGGTCCCCGAATCCGAACGGCACGAACGCGCCGCGCGTCCAGACGTCCCGGAGCGTCCCGCCGTCGTCAATCACGGAACGGAGGATGTCCAGGCGGGCGTCCTTGAGGTGCACGTGATTGATCCGTTCTCCCCACCGGTCGAGGGCACAGATCGGGTCGCCCCCCGCGAGGAGCAGATGGCCGGTGTCGAGGGTCAGGCCGACGTCGGTCTCGTCCAGAAGACGGTCGACGTCCTGCGGAGCTTCGATCCAAGTTCCCGCGTGATGGTGGAACGTCGGCTCGAGGCCATGGTCCCGCACCCGCTCGGCGGCCACGCCGACGTTGCGCACAAGGGCCCGCCAGCTCTCCGAGTCGAGCGTCGGCTCCCATCCGCTTCCAGCGTGGCGCAGCACGCCCGATCCGCTGTCGGCGAGCGTCGGAAGCGGTGCGCGCCCGGCGGCGGGGGCCCAGGCGAAGGCGTCCAGCGTGGCGTCGAGCGTTTCCAGCGCGGCCGCGAAGAGCGCGTCGTCGCTGAACGGGAGGTCGACCCACCCGCCGGCGAGCGCGAGCCCGTGCCGATCGAGCCGATCGCGGAACTCGGCGCCCCGGCCGAGAAAGCCGAGGGGGCCAAGGTCGACGCCCGAGTAGTCGTGGCGCGCGAGGACGGCGCAGAGCTCGTCCGGGCCCGGGAGCACGCCTCCCTCGGCGTCTCCGAGGTCGAAGAGGCCGAAGCTGACGGGGGCGCCAGCGATGTCGATCACGGTCGGTCCTTTCCAGGTTAAGGGGCGCCCAGGGCCAAGTCGGGGCTGGGCGGGGGTGTCACCGGGTGATGGCGAGGATCCGGCGGTCGGGCGTCTCGAGGCGGTACGGGCCGTCGTCGGCCTCCGGAAGCTCCTCGAGCGCCTTCTGGACCACGCGGCGTCGACCGTCGATCGTGACGAAGACGGCGCCTTCGGCGTCGACTGCCGTGAGCTGGCCGTCGACGCGGAGCAGGAGCGGTCCGTCGGTTCCGACGCTCAGCGCCGTGCGGCCCTCGCGGAGCGCCGCGAAGACCTCCTCCTCGCCGTCCCCCTCCGCCGCGACCCACGTGGTCGGGGCACCAGCGGGATGGCCGTCCTCGAGGCGATGGAAGTCGCCGCCGCCCAGCGGGACGACGTCGGTGCCCCACGCCGTCCACCAGGCCCACATCCCGGTGTCAGCGGGGCGGGCGAGCCACGTCGAGTGCATGACTTCCGCGTGGCTCGGGCGGCGGCTGAGAGACCATTGCCACGCACAGTCGTCCGCGAGGGGATGGTTGACGGAGAGGAAGCCCCCGCCGTCCTCGGCCTGGTCGAGCCAGTGGTCCGGGTGACGGCGGAAGTCCACCCAGCCGATCCTCCCGAACGCGTTGGCATGCCCGCGCGCGGTTGTCACCTCCTGCCCGGGCAGGAGCGTGATCCCGTACTCCGCCCCGGCTCCGGCAAGCTCCGGGAAGTGGCTCACGGTGTTGTGGTCCGTCACGGCCAGGAAGTCGAGGCCGCGCTCGACGGCGTGCGCTGCGAGCTGCCGGACGCTCAGCCTCCCGTCCGAATGCAGGGAATGGGCGTGGCAGTCGCCCGCGAGCCAGGTGAGGCCGCGCTGCGAAGGGAGGTCCCGCCGTCGTGTGTTCCGGGTTCCGGACGCAGGCCTCGGGGGGATGGGCTCGGGCTCCACCTCGCCGGTGGCCGGAAGGCTAATGTCCAGCATGACGTCGATTCCCTGCGGCGGAATCCGATGCAGGCCGAGCACGACGTTCCACTCGCCGTCCTCGAGCTCGCCCGGGAGATAGCCCCCGGACGCTCGTTCCGGCGTGATGACGAACCTCTCCTTGGCGCCGCCCGACCATCCCCGCCAGCCCCCGGCGCCTTCGCAGCCGAGGTCGACGACGGCGGCCGTTGCGTCGTAGTCGAGCCGCACCTCGAGGCTTCGGGCACCGCGGACGTCGAACGGCACGCCGAAGTACGGGCTCTCCGCCTGGTCCTCGAGTGTCAGGTGTCGTCGGATCCGCACCTAGTCGCCGATCCGTATTCCGTCGGCATCGAAGAGCAGAGTCCGTCGGGGCTCGACCGTGACGTCGACGGACGTGCCGATCCGCGGCTCGTGGTCCTCGCTCACGACGACCTGCACGGCGACGCCCTCGGCCAGCTCGACCGTGATGAGCGCCGCGGCGCCCAGATTCTCCGAGACGGTCACCGTGCCCGTGAGCTGCCCCTGACCGAGGTCGGCGAGCGACAGGTATTCGGGCCGGCCGCCCCACGTGACCTTGGCGCCGTCGGCGACGCGCCCCGCCGCGTCCGGGGGAAGCGGGAGACGGTGCTGGCCGATGTCCACCGAGCCCCCCGAGACCAGGCCCGGGATCAGGTTCATGGAGGTGGATCCGACGAAGGAGGCGACGAACGTGTTGGCCGGACGCTGGAAGACCTCGCGGGGCGTGCCGAGCTGCTGGAGCTTCCCCGCCTTCATGATGGCGATGCGGTCGGCGAGTGCGAGGGCTTCCGCCTGATCGTGCGTGACGAAGACGGTCGTGACGCCCAGATCGAGCTGTAGCTTCTTGAGGAACGTGCGCGCCTCGAGGCGAAGCCGCGCGTCCAGATTGGAGAGCGGCTCGTCGAAGAGGAAGACCTCGGGGCGGCTCGAGACGGCACGGGCGAGCGCGACGCGCTGCTGCTGGCCGCCGGACAGCTGGCCCGGCCTGCGCTCGAGCAGACCGGCGAGGGAGAGCTTCTCGCTGACCGAGGCCGCCTCCGCGTGCCGCTCCTTCTTGGCCATCTTCTGGATCTTGAGCGGATACGCGATGTTGTCGGCTATCGACATGTGCGGGAAGAGCGCATAGTCCTGGAAGACCATCGCGACGTGGCGCTGCCCGGGCTCGAGGTGGGTGACGTCGCGATCGCCGATGGTGATGGTGCCGGACGTGGACTGCTCAAGTCCCGCGATCGTGCGCAGCAGAGTGGTCTTCCCGCAGCCCGACGGCCCGAGCAGGGCGAAGAACTCGCCGTCCTCGATCGTGACGTCCATCTCGTCGACTCCGCGGACGCCCCCGGGGTACTCCTTGATCAGCGAGCGTGTGGTGATAGCGGCCATCAGCCTTTGATACCTCCATGGAAGCGGAACCCGTAGCGCCTGCTGACGAAGAAGTACATGGCGACGACGGGCAGGGAGAAGAGCAGGGAGAACGCGGAGATCAGCGCGAGGTTCGGCTGGCCGCCTTCGGTGTAGAACGTGTACATCACGACGGCGGCAGGAGACTTCGAGGGCGACCTCAGCAGAATGTAGGGCACCAGGAAGTTGCCCCACACCTGCACAACCGCCCACACCGCGATCGCAGCGAGGCCCGGCCGGGCCAGCGGAACCACGACATCCCAGAGGATGCGCAGGGGCTTTGCCCCGTAGAGGCGCGCCGACTCCTCGTAGGACCTCGGGGTCGAGTCCATGAAGTCCTTGAGGATGAAGATCACCGTGGGGAGGATCCCGCCGCTGAGGACCAGGATGACTCCGAACTGCGAGTCGATGAGGCCGAGCTTCACCATGAGCAGGAAGGTCGGCACCATGGCCGCCGTGCCGGTGATGATCGAGGAGAGCAGCAGCAGCGAGTAGAGCAGCACGTCCCGCCCGGGAATCCGCACCCGCGAGAGGGCGTAGGAGGACAGGGATCCGAGCACCAGCACGATCACCATCGAACCGATGGCGAGGATCAGGGAGTTCCCCAGCGAGGCCATCGCGTCCGAGTCCGCGAAGAGCACCGCGAAGTTGTGCAGGGTGAATTCCGGAACCTTGACGTTCAGTCCAGGATGGGCGTCGAACGGCGCGAACACGAGCCACAGCACGGGCAGGACGAAGAAGGCAAGGATCAGAGCGATGAAGACCGTCTTGCCGACGATGCCGAGGAAGTGGCGCACCCGGTTGCGGGCCGCCTCCTGTTCAGGAGTGCGCACGGTGGTGGCGGAGGTCATTTCTTCCTCTCCTTCAGCAGCCGCAGGTACACGGTGGCGATGACGAGGTTGATGACGATCATGATCAGCGAGATCGCCGCGCCCTGCCCGAGGGCGCCGTCATTGAGTGCCAGGCGGTAGATGAAGATGGGCAGGATGTTGGATCGGTCGTCCGGACCGCCCGCCGTCAGCAGGTAAGGAGTGAAGGTGTTGAACGTCCACAGCGTGATGAGCAGGGTGTTGGTCAGGGCGTGGCCGCGGATGTGCGGGAAGATCACGTCCCGGAACTGCGCGAGCGTCCCGGCACCGGCCATGCGCGCCGTCTCGAGCTGGGACGGCGGCACCGAAGCCAGCGCCGAGCTGAACAGCATCATCGAGAACGCCGTGCCCACCCAGGTGTTGAACACGATGATGCACTGCATGGGGTACTGGAGAAGCCAGGCCATGTGGGCGGTGCCAAGGATCGAATTGAGGGTGCCGTCCGTGCCGTCCAGCAGCGCGTACCAGAGGAACGTCGTGACCGAGCTGGGGATGATCCAGGCCAAGAGGACGAAGAACTCCATGATGGCCCGCACCGAAGTGTTCAGCCGAGTCGCGAGCCACGCAATGCTGAAGCCGAGTACCGACTGGCCGATGACGGCCGAGCCGAACACGAAGACCAGCGTGAGCACGAGCGAGTTCGCGAAGCGGTCGTCCGACAGCGCGGAGAGGTAGTTCTGGATGCCGACGAACTTGGGGTGCAGTGCGGCTGAGCCGGTGAGCCGGTAGTTCGTCAGACCGAGGTACAGCGTCCACAGGGCCGGGAAGACGAGGAAGACGCCGATCAGCACCAGGCTCGGGGCCACGAAGGCCGCGGCGCGCGCCCTTCCCAGACCTGCGACGTCTCCGTCGTCCGCGAGTCGCCTCCGCCGCCCCGCCCCCACGGCGGCCGCGGGAGCGGCCGCCGTGGGTTCGGCGATAACGTCAGTTGAAGATCTTGTCGGTGCCACCCAGGATCCCCTCCAGGGACTTCTCGTAGTCGTTTGCCGCCTGATCAGACGAGGTGCCCGAGGCGACCTTGCCGGTCGCGGTCTGGATCGCTGTCGAGATCTGGTCATAGTCGGATGACGACGGGCGGTAGGCCGTAATCGGCAGGACCTGGGTCGAGATGAACTTCAGCAGGGGATCCGACCCCAGGACCTGGGCGTTCACGTCGTCCCGCGACGAGATCTGCGGGTTGTCACCGATACGGGCCTTGATGGCCGCCGGCGAGTTCATGAACTGAATGAGGTCCCACGCCTGCTGCGGGTACTTGGTGTTCGGGTTGATGACTTCGCCCGAACCCCCCGACATGCTCACGAAGTCCTGGTTGTTGACGCCCTTTCCGGGCGCTTCGGCAGGAACCTTGGCCCAGCCCACGGCAGTGTCGCGATCGGCCATCGGGTCGATGCCAGACTTCGGATTGATGACCGAGCGCCACAGATAGTCGCTCTCGATCAGGATGCCGAGCTTGTTCTGCGAGAACTCCTGGAACGACTTGTCGCGCCCCTTCGCATCCTCCTGCAGCAGGGGGTCGCCGAGCTTCTGCGAGCCGTAGACCTTCGAGTAGAGGTTCAGGACATCCTTCACGCCCTGGCTATTCCCCTGCCACTTTCCGTCCTTGTACATCGGCTGGCCAGTGCCCTCGAGCAGCGGCAGGAAGCCCTGCATGGTGGTGGCCTCGCCCATCGCCGTACCGGCGTTGATCTGGAGCGGGGTCACGCCGGCCAGCGCCTTGAGCTTGGACGCCGCGGTGAGGATGTCGTCCCAGCTCTTAGGCTGCCAATCGGTGGGGAGGCCAGCCTGAGCGAAGAGCTTCTTGTTGAAGTAGATCACGCGCCCGTCGGTCCCGTCAGGGATGCCGTAGACCTTCCCGTTGTAGGTAGTGATCTGCTGGACGGAGGGCTTGATCTGCTTCCAGCCGTCCCAGCTGTCGACGGCGGACTTGCCCACCAGGTCCTCGAGCGGCTTGATGGAGCCCGCGTCGGCGAGTTCCCCGACCCAGATGCCGTCCACGGAGACGACGTCGGCCCCACGCCCGGTCGACAGATCGAGGGAGATCTTCGTCTTGTAGGCCTGGTCGTCCACGCCGTTGGGCTGGAACGTGACCTTCGCGTTGACCCCCTTCGCCTTCTCGGCGGCCTCGAACTGCGGGATCACATAGTTGGTGATCCAGTCCGCACCCGCCGAGTTCTTCCCCCCGGAGATCGAGTTGCTCGTGATCGTCAGGGTCACGTCCTTCGCGTTGGCGTTCAGGCTCGGCGAACTATCCCCGCCGCTGCTCGAGCCGCCGCAGGCGGCCAGTGCCAGAGCGCAGACGACGGCAGCACTTCCGGTGGAGAGGTATCTGGGCCAGAACTTCATGGTGGAACTCCCTTGTTCTTCGACAGCGCGGCTTGCGGCACACGCGGGCGGACGTCTCTCCTCGGGGATTTGGGGGGTGAGCGGCGTCACACGCAGCGGCCTGCCCTAACGTAGGCATAGGGATGCGACTTAGTCAACCTATTTGATATAGTCTCGTTGACACGGAATGGGAGATGACCATGCACAAAGGGTCCAACCTGGAGCGGGTCGGCAGGTACAACCTCAATGTCGTGCTTGACCTGATCCGTCGCTCGGTCGAAGGGCTCAGCAGGGTCCAGCTCGTCGAGTCGACAGGGTTGTCGACGCAGACCGTCTCCAACATCGTGCGGCGGCTTCTCGAGGAAGGCCTCATCGCTGAGACGGGCAAAGTCGCGGGGCGTATGGGCAAGCCTCGCACCCTGCTCAGGATCGAGGCACTGAGCCGATACGCTGTGGGAGTCCACCTAGACCCCTCGATCATCACGTGCACCCTCCTTGACCTCTCAGGTGCCGTCGTCGGCCGCTCCCATATACCGCTGCGTGCGGTAGCGGACCCAGATCAGACGGTGCGCGTCATTGCGGAGGCACTCGAATCCCTCGTCGCCGAACACGGCGTCGACCGGGCCAAGGTCCTCGGCGTCGGCGTCGCCGCACCCGGCCCGATGGATCCCTCGCGCGGCGTGGTCATCGGTCCACCGCTGCTGACCGGATGGGAACGCGTCGATCTGTGTGAGGGGCTCAGCGAGGCGACCCGCCTCCCCGTCTTCCTTGACAAGGATTCCAGTGCGGCTGCGCAGGGAGAGGTGTGGATCGGCGACGACGCCACTCCCCACGACTTCGCTTTCGTCTACATCGGAACCGGCCTCGGCTCGGGCCTTGTGATCAACAGCGAGGTAGTGAGAGGCACCTCCAACAACGTGGGCGAGATCGGGCACTTCTCGGCCGGCATCGACGGGCCTGTCTGCAGCTGCGGTCGGCCCGGCTGCGTCGGCCTGACGACCATGCCCTCCTACCTCGTCAATTGCGCCGTGGAGGCAGGCGTCCTCGACCCGGCGTCCGGAGAGCCGGACCTGCAGGTAACGATGGAGCGGTTCCGTGCGCTCGCATCAAAAGCACGTCAGGGCAATGATGCCGCGGTAGGCATTCTTCGCGAATCTGCGACTCGGCTCGCCCGCGCGGTTGAGGACATAGCAAATCTGCTGGATCTCGACCGAATCGTCTTTGGCGGACCGTCGTGGCCGCCCGTCAGCAGCCTGTACCTGCCGGTGATGAGGGAGGCTCTCGCCAACCGCATGGCTGTCGGCGCCATCCATCCCCTCGATCTCGTAGACTCCGCGTTGGCCGAGGATGTCGCCGCTGTCGGTGCGGGCTGTCTCGTGCTCAACCGATTCCTGTCCCCACGAACTGACGGCCTGCTGCTCGCTCCCTGAACCGAAACCAGCCGAAGAATTTCGCACGCTACGACAAGCCTTCGTCACCCGTCGACAAGCCACGCCTGCTCCCCATGCCGAGACTGGAAGCAACCCATTCTCGATGCGGAGGATCCATGGAAGCCAAGCTTGATGTCTCTTTGCTCGACGCAGTCGCCCCGGCTCCGGGCGAGCCGGGCCGGGAGATCCTCGACCCGGCCACGGGCGAGCTCGTCGGCGTCGCCCCCGTGCACGGGCTCGACCAGCTCGAGGCCGCGGTCGCCGCGGCGAAGGCCGCACAGCCCGCCTGGGCCGCGGCCGGGCACCCCGCGCGCTCCGCGGCGCTGAACGCGGCGGCCGACGCCGTGGAGGCCCACGCCGACGAGCTCGCCCGGATCCTCTCCCGCGAGCAGGGCAAGCCCCTCAACGGCCCCAACGCCCGCTTCGAGGTCGGCGCCTGCGCGGCCTGGCTCCGGGCGACCGCCGCGACCGTCCTCGAACCCGAGACCGTCGTCGAGGACGGCGAGACCCGCGCCGTGCTGCACTACCGGCCCATCGGCATCGTCGGAGCAATCGGGCCCTGGAACTGGCCCATGATGATCACCGTCTGGCAGATCGCCCCCGCCCTCCGCATGGGCAACGCCGTCGTCGTCAAGCCCAGCGAGCACACGCCCCTGTCCGTCCTGGCCCTCGCGGAGGTCCTCAACCAGTCCATCCCCGCAGGGCTCCTCACCGTCGTCTCCGGCGACAGGGAGGTGGGCGAGGGCCTCGCCAACCACCCCGCGATCGGCAAGGTCATGTTCACCGGCTCGACCGCCACGGGCAAGGCCATCATCCGCTCGAGCGCGGACACCGTGAAGCGCCTGACCCTCGAGCTCGGCGGCAACGACGCCGGGATCGTCCTGCCCGACGCCGACCCGTCCGCGATCGCCGAGGGACTGTTCTGGGGCGCCTTCATCAACACCGGCCAGACCTGCGCCGCGCTCAAGCGCCTCTACGTGCACCAGGACATCTACGAAGATGTCTGCCAGGCCCTCACCGACTACGCCCGCACCGTGCCCATGGGCGTCGGGCTCGACGAGCAGAACCTCCTGGGCCCCCTGCAGAACAGGGACCAGTACCGCATCGTCGCCGATCTCGTCGAGGCCGCCAAGGCCTCCGGCGCCCGGATCCTGCTCGGCGGCAACCCGGACGAGTCCCAGCCCGGGCACTTCTACCCCACCACCCTCGTGGCCGACATCGACAACGAGAACCCCCTCGTGGCCCAGGAGCAGTTCGGCCCCGCCCTGCCCATCGTGAAGTACACAGACGTCGAGGAGGCAATCCAGATGGCCAACGGCCTCGAGGTCGGTCTCGGCGCCTCGGTCTGGTCGGCGGACCCTGAGGCCGCGCGCGAGGTCGCCACCCGCCTCGACGCCGGCACCGTCTGGGTCAACGCCCATGGCGCCGTCGACCCCCGCATCCCGTTCGGGGGCGCCAAGCAGTCCGGCTACGGGCTCGAATTCGGCGCAGAAGGCCTCAAGCACCTCGGCCAGCCCCAGATCATCAACGGCTGACGCGCGCCGTCGTCGTCCGGCAGCGGCAGCGGAAGCGGTTGGGGTCCGAAAGCGCCGGGTAAGTCCGCCTCGGAACATCGCTTCCGGCGCGAGTGAAGGGCGAACCCATGGGACTCCTACAACGGGCAATCCGCGGCGCCGCGGCCGGAGCCGCGGCCACGGCGGCGATGACCACGGTCTTCGGTGCGGCCGGGGCGTCTGGCCTGATCCACCGCCAGCCGCCCGAGAAGATCGTCCGCACGCTGTTCCCCTCGCTCCCGACGACCGGCAGGGAAGCTCTCGCCCTCGCCTCCCACTTCGGCTACGGCATGAGCGGCGGCGCGCTCTACGCGTGCCTGGTGCCTCCGCACTTCCAGGACCCGGGTACCGGGACAGTGTTCGGGGCCATGGTCTGGCTTGCGGGCTATGAAGGCTGGCTTCCAGCCATCGGCATCCTTCCGCCCGCGCACAAGGACCGGCCGGGGAGGGCGGCGAGCGTCTACGTCGCGCACCTCGTCTATGGGTGGACCCTCGGCTGGGCAGCGCGACGCCTGCGCGAGACGAGGAAGCCTGACGCGGAGGAGTAGCGGACTCCATCCGAGAGAACACCCCCTCTTCGCGACCCTCCGCCCGAATGAAAGGGCTGGCAACCCGCTGGGGACTACCCTCGTCGTATGTCAGAGTTCTGCAACCTGACCGTCCCTTTTGCCCTCCCAGCCAGCGACGTTGCCGCCTCCGCCGGCAATCGTGCCAACCTCGACGAACGGGGTGTCACCGATGAGGATTTCGAGGCAGACACGGCAGCCGTCCAGCGTGATCTCGAGCCCGTCCGTGCCGTGCTCGAGCACCGAACGGACAGGTCTGTCGACTAGGCTGGACCGAGAGAAATTTGCGGTGATGGAGGGGCAGATCGTGGCCGAGGGCGAGACCGGGCTCAAGCCCTCCCTCATGGGCGGCCGGTACCGCCTCCTCGAGGTCGCGGGCAGCGGGGCGATGGCCACCGTGTATCGGGCCCGCGACGAGGTCCTCGGCCGCATCGTGGGTGTGAAGGTCTTCCGGGCGCACTCCCCGGACCCCCAGAACGACCGCCGTCGGCGCAGCGAAATGGAACTCCTCGCACGCCTCAACCATCCGAGCCTCGTCCGCCTCTACGACGTCGGCACGGAGACGAGCGCCGACGGCAAGGCCCAGGTCACCTACCTTGTGATGGAGTTCCTCGAGGGGAGCGACCTTCGCCAACGCCTGAGGCAGGGCCCGCTCAGCGGCAAGGAGGTACAGCGTCTCGGCGCCGATCTCGCGGGCGCACTCGCCTATATCCACGCCCTCGACATCGTGCACCGGGACATCAAGCCCGCGAACGTCATCGTGCCCGACCCTGCTGTCGCCATCGGCCCCCGCCGACCCGCCAAGCTCACGGACTTCGGGATCGCCCGCGTCATAGACGCAACTCGCGTGACGCAGACGAACACGACCATCGGAACCGCGCACTACCTGAGCCCTGAGCAAGCCCGGGGGGAGGTCGTCGGGCCGCCGTCGGACGTGTATTCGCTCGGCCTCGTACTCCTCGAGGCCCTGACGGGGCACATCGAGTATCCGGGGGGCGCCGTCGAGTCCGCCGTCGCCCGCCTCCTCCGCGAGCCGCGGGTGCCCGCCGAACTCGGCGCACCCTGGACCACGCTCCTGCCGCGCATGCTGGCCAAGGATGCCTCAGCGCGGCCGACGGCGGCGGAGGTTGCCGTCGCCCTGGAGGCGGCGGCGGCAGGCAGCACGGCCAGTGCGGCGCGACCGGGACCGACGACGCCGACCGAGGTGATCGCTCCTTCCACAGGTGCGGGCGACGGCGGGACTCGCGTCCTGCCCGCGGCCCTCCCGCCCAAGCCTCACCACGCGCCCACCCAGCACCTCCCGACGCCCCAGCGCCTCCCGGCCATCCAGCACGTCGCCGCACCACCAGCGCCGCCGCGGCGCCTCCCCCTACACCGCCGACCGTTTGCCTGGGTGGCAGCTGCCGTCGTCGTCCTCGCACTCATCACGGTGATCCCGCTCGCCCTGCGCGCGGCGTCAACCGACTCCGGGTACACGCCGAGCCCCCCGGGCTCACCCCCCATCCCGGGCCCGCTCGGGAGCCACATTGCCCAGCTTGAACGGAGTGTCAGACCGTGATCGTCACCCGCCAGCGCCTCGTGCTCGCCGCAGCAGCCGCGTGCCTCGCCTCCGCAGCACTCACCGGCTGCGCCCAGAACGCAACGGACATGGACACGAGCGTCGCCGCGGACCTCCAATCAGCAGCCCAGAACGTGCGGGCCGAGGCCGCCGCGGGCCACTATGCCCAGGCTCTGCAGGAGCTCGCCGACATCGAGCGCCAGGCGAACGCGGCGGCCGCCCAAGGCAAGCTCAGCGCGGCCCGGAAGCAGGACGTGCTCACCGCGGTCGCACTGGTCCGGACAGACCTCGAGACGGCGTCGGGTTCCCGCAGCACCCCGTCGCCGAGCACCTCGGCCACGACCACTCAGGACTCCTCCTCGGCCGCGAGCGAATCGCCGAAGGCGAAGAAGAAGGACGCGCCCAAGGATTCGAAGGCGCAAGATCAGAGCGGCCCCGGCGGCAACTAGCCGCCCACATCCCTGCCGACCAGGCCACGAGCAAGCCAACCGCGTTCTCTACCCCTGCCCCGGAATCGGCGCGCCGAACGGAAGACCCTCGCGGACGTAGCCGTCGTAGAGCGGCTGCCAGGCGAGGGCGCCGGCGCTGTGGGGGCCGCCAGGCTCCCCGCCGCCCAGCTTGACGGCGAGCTCTGCGAGGCAGACATGCCAGCCCGCCGCGTTGCGCGCCGCGGCCATCCGGTCGCCGAGCCAGTTGCGCAGCGTCAGCTCCGCGTCGGACTCCGAGCCCTGGACCAGGAACTCGAGCGTGTCCTCGCCCCAATCGAAGGCCCAGCGCTTCGGCGGCTCCCACGCCGTGATTCGCTCGGACGACGGCGGCAGGTTGGGATCCCCCGTCAGAGTCACGGTATGCGCGGCGTGGTCGATGGCGACGGCGGAGGGGAACCAGCCGTCGAGACCTTCCGACGTGCTCACGGCGTCCCACACGGTCGCTGCGGCCACGGGGTAGGAACGGACGAACGTCACGGACGCTCGGCCCTCTTCCTCGCTGTACTGCCCGTCGAGCTCTTCCACCTTCGCGCCTCCCCGCCATTGCCTGCGTCCCGCGGTTCCTGTCTCCGGGTCAGTGCCCATACACGCTCCGGACGATCGCGTCGAACGCTCTGTCCGGCAGCACCTTGCGCGCTGCCAGAATGGGCCACGCACCGCCGCCCACGGGATAGCGGGCCGCCGGGTGCTTCGATTCGACGGCGCGGACGATAGCCCGGGCCACGGCGTCCGGCGGGCTTGCGCGGCCCGGCCTGTCGAACTCGGCCAGGACGCCGGCCACCTTGCGCGCATTGCCCTCGTACGCCGTCCCCTCCGAGTTCTCCAGGAGGGACTCACGGGCGATCGCACTCCATTCGGAGAGGATCGGCCCCGGCTCGATCAGCACGACTCGGATCCCGAACGGTCTGAGCTCGATGCGCAGCGAGTCGGAGAGGCCCTCGACTGCGAATTTGGCCGCGTGGTACCAGGAGCCGAGCGGTTCGTAGAACTTGCCGCCGATCGAGGAGATATTGACGATCGTCCCGGACCGCCGGGCCCGCATGCCCGGGAGCACAAGCTGCGTGAGGCGCGCGAGCCCGAAGAGGTTGACGTCGAATTGGCGCCGGGCATCGGAGATCTGCACCTCCTCGAGCGCGCCGTAGGAGCCGTATCCGGCGTTGTTGACGAGGACGTCGAGCCGGCCCGCGTCGGCGAGAATGCGCCGCACGCCGTCGGTCATCGATTCGTCCGAGGTGACGTCCATCGAGAGGATCCGGGCTCCGAGGCCGGTGAGGTCCTGCATCCGCTCGACACGCCGGGCCGCGGCGTAGACGGTGAAGCCGCGGGCGATGAGCGCTCGGACGGTGGCCTCGCCGATTCCGCTGGAGGCGCCCGTCACGAGGGCAACGTGTTCCATGCGCCTCACGCTACCGGAGCGCCTGCTCCCCCGACGAGGGCTTGTGACAAGCTGGAGGCCATGAGCCTCCGACACCTCGCTGCCTCCTCCCGATCCCAGGTCGCACCGTTCGCGGTCATGGACATCCTCGCGAGGGTCGACGAGCTTCGGGCCGCGGGCCGGGACGTCGTCTCCCTGTGTGCCGGCGAACCATCCGGCGGCGCGCCGTCCGGGGTTTCCGCAAGGGCCGCTGCCATCCACGCCTCGGAGCGCCCCCTCACCTACACGCCGGCTCTCGGCACGGCGGAGCTGCGTGCCGCGATTGCCGCGCACTACGGGCGCTGGTACGGCCTCGAGATCGACCCCGCTCGCGTCGCGGTCACGACCGGCTCGTCCGGAGCGTTCCTCCTCGGCTTCCTTGCGGCGTTCGAGGCGGGGGATCGGGTAGCGCTCGCGCGGCCCGGCTATCCCGCGTACCGCAACATCCTCGCTGCACTGGGCTGCGAGGTGGTCGAGATCGACTGCGGACCTGAGACGCGGTACCAGCCGACACCCGAACTCCTGGACGCCGCGGCCCGCGAGCATGGACCGCTCGCGGGGCTCATCCTCGCCTCGCCGGCCAATCCGACGGGGACGATGGTGAGCCGGGCCGAACTGGAGGCCATCGCCTCCTGGTGCTCTGCCAACGGGGTTCGCCTCGTGAGCGACGAGATCTACCACGGCATCACATACCCGGATGCAGTCCTCGACCAGCACAGCCCGCGGGGCGTCTGCGCTTGGGAGATCGGCGGGGACTCGGCCGAAGAGTCCATCGTCATCTCGAGCTTCTCCAAGTACTGGGGCATGACCGGCTGGCGTCTGGGCTGGATGCTGCTTCCCGAGGAACTCCTCGGGGCCGTCGACGCCCTCGCCGGCAACGTCGCTCTCTGCCCACCGGCGCCCTCCCAACTCGCGGCGGTCGAGGCCTTCTCGCCCGCCTCCTACGCGGAGGCGGATGCTTGGGTCGCGCAGTACGCAGAGACGCGAAGAGCTCTCCTCGGGGGCCTCGACGAGCTCGGTTGGGGACCCGCAGCGCCGGCCGACGGCGCGTTCTACCTCTACGCCGAGCTCGGCTCCCAGCTGGAACGGTTCGGCGATTCGCGCGCCTACTGCCGGGAACTGCTCGAGTCCGAGGGGGTTGCCATTGTCCCAGGCACAGATTTCGACTCCGTCTCAGGCGGCCGCTCGGTGCGACTCAGCTTCGCCGCGGGTTCGACGGCGGTGACGACCGCCGTCGAACGCATCCTCCGCTTCCAGCGCGCTTAGGGGCTAGTCCTCCCGGTGGCCGCGCAGTTTCTCCAGCTCGCGGCGATCCTTCTTCGTGGGACGCCCAGCGCCGCGGTCCCGCTGGGGCAGGCCCAGGAACGGAGCGGGCGGCCGCTCGGGGGTGTGGTCCGTGTAGCAGCGGGATGCGGCCTCGGCGCCGACGCGCTTGGCGATCAGAACGTGCACCTCAAGAATCCGTTCGAACCCCGGCTGCCTGACCCTGATCGTGTCGCCGGGGACTACCGTCTGCGAGGCCTTGACCGGGTTGCCGTTGAGTCGGACGTGACCCGCCCGGCAGGCCGCGGTGGCCGCGGAACGGGTCTTGTATGCGCGCACGGCCCACAGCCAGGAGTCGATGCGCACCGAGGAGGGAGCGGGGGCGGGGGCGTGCGAAAAGGCCATGGTGCGCAGCAGTCTAGCGGCGTATCGTCAGCTCATGGGGGGACGACCTTGAGGAGCTGACATGCCGGACAAGCAGCCACATCAGAGCGAGCACAAGAAGCCGTCGAAGTCGATCAAGGAGCAGCGCGCAGTCAAGAAGGCCAAACGCGCGGTCGCTCTCGACTCCGATCCCGTCGCGCATCTCCGCAAACCGCGGACCCGCTGAACCGTCCCGCCCTCCAGCCTCAGCCCGGAGGGCGGGCCCTTCTCTGCCCGGAGCTATGCCCTTCTCTGCCCGGAACTATGCCCGCCGCAGCTGGAGCCCGGCTCGCGCCATCGCGTCCGCGTACGCCTTGCCCATCTCGATCAGCCACTCCGTCTGGCGCTCCTTCGAGCCCGCGAAGGACCGGCCGTGGAGCGAACGCGCCTTGTAGACCTTGAGGCCCCGCCGCCAGATGAGCGGATTGCCTGTCTTGAGCAGCATCTGGGCGAGGCGGTTTGCCTCCGGGCCGTGGGCCACGATCGCCGACGCGCGCGGCAAGAGCTTGAGGAGCGCCAGGAGGGGCTTGAGTCCGGCCTGGACCTGATCGGGCGTGAGCTTGCCGTTCGCCTCACCCGGCGTGAACCACGGGTGGGTGTTCCACGGCATGATCCATTCGGGGCGCAGCCCAAGCTGGTACTGGAGGCCCAGGAGCCGGGTGGCGGCGGAGTCGTCCCCGGCCCACACGAAGCCCTGCGGGCTGGCCTCCCCCGTGTTCGAGAAGAGGCTCACGATCCGGCACTCCTCCGCGGAGTGCATCGGGTCGACGTAGGGGACTTCAAGGCCGGGCCGAAGCTTCCGCAGGAAGTCGACGTGTTCCGTCACGGGAGCGATCGAGGGTGCCCGCAGCGGGTCGCCCCCCTCGAGGACGTCGGGGACGACGGCGAGCCGCGGCTCGGCGTCGTCCGTCGCCTCGTCAGGTGACTCCGCGGACGCAGGCGGTTCCGCAAGCGCCTCGGCCGACGACCGCTGAACGGCCCTCTCCGCCTCAGCGAGGCGGTCGGCAGCGGTGCGGGCAAGCTCATCGGCCTCGGTGGATCGGGCAAGCGCGAGTTGGGCTGCTTCCTCTGCCGCCGACGCCTCAGCGGCGGCAGCCTTCGCTGCTGCTGCCTTCGCGACCGCCTCGGAGACGGCTCGCTTCGCGGCGTTTCCGGCCGACTCCGCTGCCACCCGGGCCCGCGCCGCAGCCTCGGTCAACGCGGCGATCGTCGGGTCCGGCTCCGGGTCGGTATCCTCCGGGGTCGGTAACTCGGGAGCCGAAACCCCGGCGGGGGGCAGCGTGGGGGCGGCCGGGACCCGGGAGGTCGGCATCTTGCTCGCCGGGGACTTCCGTGGGGTCGCTGTGCGACCCGATGTCCCGGAAGGCGCGTCATCGTCGTCGTCCTCGTCGAAGAGGTCGGTGAACAGGTCGTCGAACTCGTCCTCGTCGTCGTAGGCAAGCTCGGGACCCTGGCCGAAGCCCTCTTCGTACTTGGCGTCGAGGTCGGACCGGTAGTCCTCGTCGTAGTCGTCGTAGGCGAAGCGCGAGGCCAAGACTGTCATCTGCTGCAGGATCTCCTCGAGTTCAGCACGGCCGTCCCACGGCGCGCCGGAAGGCGTCCGATTCGGACGTGGAAGGGGGATGGGCCGGCCGTTGGGGGCGGTCGGGCTTTAAGAGCTTAGCAAGCTCGAGTTGGCCTGAGGTTCGACAGCTATTCAACCTCAGCGGCCTCGCGGAGCATGCGGCGGCCTCCCGGGGAATTTTCAGGCAGACTTGATGTTGCACACACTGGGAGGGCGGACCTCCCGCTTCCGCGCTCGACCTCTCCAGGAGACGCCGTGACGTCCGCGTCCGACCACCGTATTTCGCGCGAGAACCGCCTCGTGATCACCGCGCTCGTGACGGCCACGTTCGTCGTGATCCTCAACGAGACGATCATGAACGTCGCGCTTCCGCGCCTCATGGCGGAGCTGCAGATCGACGCTCCGACCGTTCAGTGGCTCGCGACCGCCTTCATGCTGACCATGTCGGTCGTCATCCCGACGACCGGCTTCCTCCTTCAGAGGCTCGCGCGCAGAAGCGTCTTCATCCTCGCGATGAGCTTCTTCAGCGCCGGAACGCTCCTTGCCGCGCTCGCACCGGGGTTCCCGGTCCTCCTGGTCGCCCGCGTCGTCCAGGCGTGCGGGACCGCCGTCATGCTTCCGCTGCTCATGACGAGCGTCCTCACGCTCGTTCCGGTGGCCCGCCGCGGCCAGGTCATGGGGATTGTGAGCATCGTCATCTCGGTCGCGCCGGCAATCGGGCCCACCATCTCGGGCCTCATCCTGCAGTTCCTCCCCTGGCGCTTCATGTTCCTCGCCGTCCTCCCGATCGCCCTCGCCGCGCTCGTCTTCGGCGCCCGGAAGCTCGGAGGCACCACTGAGGCCGAGCGCCCCCGGCTCGATGGGCTCTCCGTGGTGCTCACGGTGCCCGCGTTCGGCGGGCTCGTCTACGGGCTCAGCCAGCTGGGCGGCGAAGGAAACGGTCTCGGCCCCACGGTGCCGCTCGCCGTCGGCCTCGTGTGCTTGGCCGCGTTCGTCCTGCGCCAGCTCGGCCTCCAGCGCGGGGGTTCGCCGCTGCTCGATCTTCGCGCCTTCCTGCACCCGATGTTCACCGTGGCCACGGCCCTCCTCGTGGTCGGCATGATCGCCCTCTTCGGGGTGGTCATTCTCCTGCCGATCTACCTGCAGCAGGTCCGCGGCCTCGACACCCTCTCGACCGGCCTCCTGCTCCTCCCCGGCGGCCTCGTGATGGGCCTGCTCGCGCCCATGGTCGGAAAGTGGTTCGACCGGGTGGGCCCGCTTCCGCTGACGCTCGCCGGAACGGCGCTCATGACGGCGGTCCTCTTCGCCTTCGCGTTCCTCGCCGCGGACACCCCCATCTGGGCAGTCCTCGCGCTCCACGTCGGGCTGTCGCTCGGCCTCGCCCTCCTGTTCACCCCCGCCTTCACGAGCGGGCTCAACCCGCTCCCGCCGCACCTCTACAGCCACGGTTCGGCGATCCTGAGTACGCTCCAGCAGGTCGCGGGCGCGGCGGGGACCGCGTTGCTGGTCGGCGTCATGGCGTCGCAGACGCACTCGGCGGCCGTGTCCGGGGCGGCCGTGAGCCCCATCGAGGCGCAGATGACGGGCTTCAGGGCGGCTTTCCTCGTGGCCGCCATCGTGGCGATCGCTTCGATCGTCCTCGCGGCGTTCCTGCGGAATCGGCCCGCCGTCGAGACCCCAGTCGACGCCCAGGCCGCTGCGACCCTCCCCTGACGCCCACCCCTCGTTGCGCCGTCACCTCCGCGGGGTGTGCACCCCGCGGAGCTGACGGCGCATCAGGCTGAGAACCCGCCGTCGGCCTTCACGAGCTGGCCGTTGATCCAGCCCCCGGGCCCGCTCAGGAGGAAGGCGACGACCGCTGCCACGTCTTCGGGCCTGCCGAGGCGCCCGCCGGGCTGCCGAGCGGTGAGGGCGGCACGGGTCGAATCGTCCATCCATCCCGTGTCGATCGGGCCGGGATTGAGCACGTTGGCGCTGATTCCGAGCTGGCCGAGCTCGCGGGCGGCCGCGAGCACCATCCGGTCGAGCGCTCCCTTGCTCGCGCCATAGGGCATGTTGTACGCGGTGTGGTCGCTGGTGAGGGCGACGATACGGCCCAGTCCCCGCAGATTCTCGGGAAACTGCTCGGCGAAGGCCTTCACAAGGAGCCAGGAAGCTCGAGCGTTCACGGCGAAGTGGCGATCGAAGGATTCGACGCTCGTGTCGAGGATGGACGAGTCGACGGATTCCGCATGGCTCAGGACAAGCGCCCGCACGGGTGCCGGCTGCCCTGCCTGCCTCAGGAGTTCGGCCGGCACGGCCGGATCGGCGAGATCCGATTGCAGGACCTGGACAGCCGCCCCCCGCGCGCGCAGTTCCTCGGCGAGCTCCTCCGTGTCGCGCGTCGGGGGCCCACCGTGGACTCGAGTGTCATAGGCGGACCAATGCGAGAGCGCGAGATCCCATCCCTGGGCGGCGAGCTCGCGGGCGATGGCCGCCCCGATCCCTGAGCGGCGCCCTGCGCCCGTGACGAGGGCGAGCGGGCGCTCAGCCCGGGCGGACGACGGCGGAACCCGGCTGGTCGAGGTCACGCTCGCCAGCCTAGTCCCGAGAGTCGGTTGAGCCAGTGCGGTTTCGTTCAGAGGTCGAGGGCGGCGTGGTCGATCCGGCGGTGGTAGCGCATCCCCGCGGCCCCGCCGAGGACGGCGCCGAGCAGGGTGATGAGCGCACCGACGATCAGGACGATGATTCCGCCCGTGGTCAGGGTCCCCTCGTCGACGGGAATCCGGGGGAAGCTGTTGAGGCTGGAGAGGACGTTGAATCGTGCTCCGGCTGCTACGGCCAGGAGTGCGACGACGACGGCGATGACCACGGCCCACAGCCATACGGCGAGGCCCTGCCGCATGCCGTCGAATCGCGCCATCCGCCCCGCGACGTAGCCCCCGCAGTAGTAGGAGACGAACAAGATCACCGCCACCGCCACGGCCCCCACAATGCCCACGCTTGGGCCGGCCTGCCCTGCGAGCTTCGTGGGATCCGTCTGCGTTCCGATACCGATCCCTGCGCCCGCCGCCGTGAGCAGGGCGGTCAGGAGCACGGACATGCCCGTAGCGCTCAGCCAGCCGAAGAAGGCCGATCCAGCCTTCATGCCGCCGAAGCGCCTCCTCTGCTCGCTGACCAGCGCCTGCTCGTCAATGTCCCAGCCCGGTTGATGTTCGCTGTCCGGTTTGCGGTGTTCGGGGCTCATCGGTCCTGCCCTTCCGTGGTGGCTGATACCTGATGCAGTGGGCGTCCGCTGCGATTTGCCTTTCCCAAACTACAAACCCATTTCCCGGTTCAGGCCTGCCTAACCCGCATCGGCCGCTCGTACACGACGCCGGTGCGTGCGTTCTCGAAGCCGAGCGGCAGGTAGAGGCCCAGCCCTCCCGATTCGGTGGCAGCTTCGACGCCGAGGGTGGCATTTCGGTACCCAGCGGCCTTCGCGGCAGCGAGCACCTCCTTGAGCAGGACTGTTGCCAGACCGCGGCCCCTCGCGTGGCGGCGCGTGCCGACGAGGAACACGTAGAGCTCCCCGGGCTCGTGCTCGCTGCACAGCACGTACGACTCGACGGCATCCTCGAGCGGGATGTCTCGCAACGGACTCAGGGCCGCCCGGCTGAGCTGTGGCCGGAAGCACGCCGCACCGAGCTGGGCTGCCCACGACTGCGGATCGCGCGTGGGTACACCTCGGTGTTCGGCAAACGCATCGTGATGGGCTCGCCGCACCCCCTCGATGAGGACGGGGTCGGCAGGGTCGAGGGGCAGCCGAAGGGCGGACACCTCGACGGGCCGCGACCGGATGCTGGTCCGAGCCGCGGGCCATGCCGTGAGATCCAGGCGCAGGTCGTGGAGGAAGCGCGACGGTCTGTAGCCCCTGGCCTCCGCAATCCGAGCGGAACCGGACCGGGGCTCGCCCGCCCAGAGCGAAAGGGTCCCCAGAGCGCCGCCATGCCGCACGGCCGCGAGCTCTTCCGCCCGCAACTCGATCCAGTCCATGACGGCTCTGCCGATCCCGAGGCCACGCCACCCGGGATGCACGCCGCCGGCGAGGAACGCCGTCGCTCCGTCGCCCCGTGCATGGCACGCGATCCGCAGCTGGCCGTAGGCCACCATCTGGCCGCCGTCCCAGACGCCGATCGTATCGAGCGCGGGGTTCACCGTGGCCTCGTGGAGCTCCTCCGCAAGGTCCTCCGCGCCGTAACGCTCCCCTGTGCCCTCCGCGTCGGCGAGGAGGTTGCTGAGCCGGGCCCACTCATGAGTGTGGGCGGGCTCGATGGGCTTCCACTCGATGCTCATGGACTGTCTCCGCAGAGGGATGGGCCAACCGCCGGAGAGCAACGCTAACACCGCACAGCACGCGGCACATGGCGTAACGAGTCCACAGCATGTGAACTTTTAGCAACAAGTTATCCACAGCTTGTGGAAAGTAAGCGCCGAGCTGCCGAGGGCGTGACGGTCTCCGGCCTGCCGCAGAAGGCAAGGGAACGAACGACGCCGAGAGAATCACATGGGTGTAAGTTATCCACCCTTGTGGACAACGCTGTGGACCGGTGCCTTCACTCCTCCGGCGGTACGAAGCCGTCGACAACCAGGTCGCGGTATTCGGCGTGCCGCCGAAGGAACGCGCGGACGTAGGGGCAGTAGGGCCGGATCCTCGCCCCTTTGGAGCGGACGTCGTCGAGGGCGAAGCTCACGAGCCGACTTGCCAGACCGAGGCCGGAGTACCCCTCGTCCACCTCGGTGTGGTCGAACGCATACACCGCGCCGTCGTCCTGGACCCGGTACAGCGCCATGCCGATGCGCTTGTCCCCGTCATGGAGCTCGTAGCGATGCCGCTCCGGCACGTGCACGATCTCGATCCGGTCGGTCATCCGTGGTTCCTTTCCCGTGAGCCTCCACGTGGGCGAAGACGGACGTGGGGGAGGGCGGGCGCCGGAAGGGCCCCCTCACCCCTCGTGAGCTCGACGACGGCCCCGAACCGCACGTCGTCGTCCGTTCCGTGTTCCCCAGTGCCGTCCGCCTCCTCCGCCCCGATCTCGCGCTGCCAGGCGGCACGGTAGGCAACGATCTCGTCGTGGTCGCGACCGACGAAGTTCCACCACATGGTGATTTCCTCATCGAACGGCTGCCCCCCGAGCAGCAGGACACGCAGCGGCTCGTCATGGTCGTTGACGAGGGGGAGGGCGGGCCGGCCAGGGGAGAGGTAGGCGAGCAGATTCCGCGGCACTTCGGTTCCCTCGAGAGTTGCCCCGCCGCTGTCCACCAGCACGCCGTGTTCGAAGGCCGGATCGAGCTCGAGCACGACGGCGCTGCGCGGCCTGAGCGTGAGCTCGGCGCCGAGGAGGGGCGAGTAGGTCTGCACAGGGGACGAGGTCCCGAGAAGCGATCCGAGGAACACGCGCGCCTCACCCGCCGTCTCCCCGGCCCCATCGATGAGCGCCACAGGCTCTGGCACGTAGCGATCGAAGCCCGGGCCGGTATGACGCGACGCGTCCGGGAGGGCAGTCCAGAGCTGGGCCCCGTGCAGGATCGTGGTGCGGGGAGTCGAGTATTCGGAGTGGTTGATACCGCGGCCGGCCGTCATGAGGTTGAGTTCCCCCGGCCTGACGAGGGCGTGGTGCCCCGCGCTGTCCCGGTGCTCGATCTCTCCGGTGAACAGCCAACTCACCGTCTGGAGACCCGTATGCGGGTGAGGGGGGACCCGCATGCCTCCGGTTCGCGAGACATCGTCGGGACCGTAGTGGTCGAGGAAGCACCACGCGCCGATGAGGCTCCGCTCCTTCGAGGGCAGGGTCCGCCGCACCGGCATCGCCCGGGGGCCTCCGAGCGGTACATCGCGGGGAACGATGAGTTCGACGCCGGCTACGTCGCCGCCGTCCGCGCCGCACCGGGTCTCCTGGGGCTCAAGTTCGAGATTGCTCATGGCGCTGCCCTCCTCCGCCTGAGCCTAATCCGTCGAGGACCGAGGTTGTGCACTTTCCAACAGGGCGTATCCCCAAAGTTGTCCACAGCTGTGGAATCCCGTCCGTGTGGCGCGCTCGGTGCCGCCCGATCCGCCTTGACCGCGGGCGCGGAGGCAGCCGAACTACAGCCGTGTAAGTTACCCACACTGTGGACAACCGTTGTGGACAACGTCCGCGGAAAGGAGCCTCGACACCCTTGACCTTCCCGGCGGTGCGGCGTAGCTTCGAAGTATTCAACCAGTTGGTTGATCAAAAGGACGGTTGATCACCGAGTGTTCGAAAGGCCTGTCATGGAGACTGCGACCACTGATCCCGAAACGGCCGAGGAAGACCGGCTCAACCGCGCTTTTGCCGCCCTCTCGGACCCCGTGCGCCGGCGCCTTGTCGCACGCCTCGCTGAGGGAGATGCCACGGTGAACGAACTCGCCGAGCCCTTCGCCGTCACTCTGCAGGCCGTCTCGAAGCACCTCAAAGTGCTCGAGGAAGCAGGCCTCATCACACGCAGCCGCGACGCCCAACGTCGCCCCTGCCATCTGGACGCCGCCGCCCTGGGCCGCCTGACAGCCTGGCTGGACGGCTACCGCCAAGCCGTCGAGGAACGCTACGAACGCCTCGACGCCCTTCTCGCATCGGAGGAAGACCGCCATGACCACCACCAAGACCACCCAGGTGAGCGCTGAGCCCGGACTGCCGTTCGTCGACGTCGTCCGCGAATTCGACGCTTCCGCAGAGCGCGTCTACCGGGCACATGTCGACCCGGAACTGTTCCGTCAGTGGGTCGGGCCCCGCAGGTACGCCACCACGATCGACCGCTTCGACGCCCGGAGCGGGGGTTCCTACCGCTTCGTCCAGTCCGGCGATGACGGCCTGACCTTCGCCTTCCACGGGTCCTTCCACGAGCTCACCGAACCGCGCCGGATGGTGCAGACCTTCGAGTTCGAAGGGGCCCCGGGCCATGTCTCACTCGACGCAGCCGAGATCGAACCCCTCGAGGACGGGCGATGCCGCCTGACGGTTCACTCGACCTTCCAGTCCGTCGCCGCCCGCGACGCCATGCTCGAGGCGGGGATGACGGATGGCATGAGCGAAGGCTACGAGCGACTCGACGAACTGCTGGGCCGCGAGGCCTGAGTTCACGGATGCCTCTGGGTCCACAGCCGCTGGGGAACGTTATCCACAGCTGGGGACGATACGGCGGGAGTCGGGCTCTCACAAAGGCCTCTGGCTCCCGCCATCACTGGCATCCCTCGGGTCTAACTACAGATCTGTAAGTTGTGCACACTGTGGACAGCGGCTGTGGAAAACGGACGCTGACCGAGCTAGCTGCCGATCGACGACGGCTGGGCGAGCCCGAGACCCGCCACCCGCACCGCAGTCACGATGACGAGCAGCGCTACCACCGCCGCCATTCCCGCGATCTGGACGGCGAGCTGGTAGCGGCCCCGCGGAGCGTAGGCGATGACCGCCGTCGTCAGCCCTCCCGTCACGAGTCCGCCCAAGTGTGCCTGCCAGGCGATTCCAGGGACGACGAACCCCAAGACGGCATTGATGGCGATCAGGACCAGGAGTTGGCCGACGCTGCCTCCGCGCTGGCGGACGACGACGAAGAGCGCACCGAAGAGCCCGAAGATCGCGCCCGAGGCGCCGATCACGGCGGTCATGGAGACCGGGGTCAGGAGGAAGAATCCGACCGAGCCGCCGAGCGCCGAGATCAGATACACGAGGAGATACCGCCAGCGACCAAGCGCCGGCTCGAGCACCCGCCCGAAAATCCACAGGGTGTACATGTTGAGCCCGATGTGGAGGATGAAACTCTGGGAATGCAGAAACGCGCTCGTGAGCATGCGCCACGGCTCGACACCCGTGAAGACTGTCGCGTACGCGAAGTCCTGGAAGACCGCGTCGTTCGGCAGCAGCCACTCGAGTAGGTAGACCAGCACGCAGGCCCCGATGATGGACCACGTCACGAGAGGCTGGCCCGAACGGCGCAGGGTCCCTCCGTACCGGCCCCGAGGCGCAAGCGCCGCGACTTCGCGCACGCAGTCGATGCATTGGATGCCCACCGCGGCCGGCCGCTGGCATTCCGGGCACGCAGGACGCCCGCACCGTTGACACCTCACATAGGAGACACGGTCCGGGTGGCGGGGGCACACGGGCGGAGCGGCCGGCTCCGCGGGGGGCATTCCGTAGCTCACGTGGAAGGAGGCTAGAGCTGCTCGACGTCGATCGAGCTGATGACGACGTCCTCGACCGGGCGGTCCTGAAGGCCCGTGCGGACGCCTTCGATCTCGTCCACGACCTTCTTCGACTGCTCGTCCGCAACCTCGCCGAAGATGGTGTGCTTGCCGTAGAGCCAGCTCGTGTCGACCGTCGTGATGAAGAACTGGGAGCCGTTGGTTCCCTTGCCGCCCTGGACGCCCGCGTTCGCCATGGCGAGCTTGTACGGCTCCTTGAAGTTCAGCTCGGGGTGGATCTCGTCGTCGAACCGGTAGCCGGGGCCGCCGATGCCCTTTCCGAGCGGATCGCCGCCCTGGATCATGAAGTCCTTGATGATGCGGTGGAAGACCGTGCCGTTGTAGAGGGGAGTCCCGGTCTTGTCCTCGCCGGTCTCGGGGTGCGTCCAGGACTGCTCGCCCGTCGCGAGTCCCACGAAGTTCTTCACGGTCTTCGGCGCGTGATTGCCGAAGAGGTTGACCACGATGTCGCCGTGGTTCGTGTGGATGATGGCCTTGGCGGTTGCATTAGCACTCATGCGCTTCATTGTTCCACGGGCACATAGGACCCAGCCGGGCGCAGTCCGACGTTCTGCGCTCGGTGAAATCCGGGAACCCTGTGGCAGGGAATGCCCTGTTTTCGTAGCATACGGCGTCTCGCTCTCGTAGGCTGGCGATGGACCTAGCAGATATCTGGAGGTAGCCGTGAAGAAATCACTGGAGAAGACCGTCACGACCAGCGTCGAGAACGCGCGCGATTGGGCCCAGCCCCGCGTGGATGCGGCCATGGAGTGGGCCGTGCCGAAGATCCAGCAGGGTCTCGATGCCGCCTCCCCGAAGGTCCAAGAGGGCCTCAAGACCGCCGCGAACAGCCTGGCAGAGGGCGTCGCGGTAGTGACGCCGAAGATTCAGGAGGGGCTTTCGCACCTCGGCCCGAAGATCAGCGAGATCGTCGACACCACCGCTCCCCGCCTTCATGAGGCCGTGGACAAGGCCGCGCCCGTGATCAAGGACGCTGCCGATCAGGTGCTTCCCCGAATCTCGGAGGGCCTCGCGACCGCCGCCGAGACGGTGAACCGCGGTCTCTCGGCCGCCCCGGCGCAGGTGGACGCTGTCGCTCAGAAGCTCGCCGAGTCCGGGATCGTCCGGCAGGCCGACGCTGCCGCCAAGCAGGCAGTCGCCGCAGCGCAGGAGGCCGCCCAGCAGGCCACGTCCCAGCCCGGGAGGAAGAAGCGCCGCGGATTCCTCGTCTTCGGTGTCGTCGCCGCCGCGGTCGCGGCTGGCGTCGCCGCATGGCGCGCCGCCAAGCCCGTCGAAGACCCGTGGAAGACCCCGGCGCCGGTCAAGCCCGTGCCCGTGACCCCGCCGTCGTCCGCGTCCTCGGAGTCCGTGGCCTCGAAGCCCGAGGGGACCACCTCGGCCCCGACGGCCGCCACCCCGGCGAAGGAGACGGCGGAGGACACCGCGGTCTCGGAGGCCGCGAACGCCTCGGATACGACGAGCAAGCCGGCGGCCGCGCCCGCCGTCGACACCTCGATGGGTCCAGAGGCCGCCGAGGGCGAGGAAGAAGACCCCAAGGGCGAGGCCAAGCACGTAGCGAAGGATGCCACGGCCGCGATGCGCGAGGTCCACAACGCGAGCCAGGACGGCGCGTCCTAGGCGCAGCGAGAGCGAGGCACGGGGACTCATCCGTGCTGTTACGGGAGGGGACCTGCTTGACCGCGGGTCCCCTCCTTGGCTTTGCTAGATTGGCACTGATGGCACTCGAACCCGCCCTCTCCGCGTCGACCTACGCGATCGGCCGCCCGAGCGTGTCGATCGTCATCCCCGCTTACAACGAGGAGAGCGTGATCCGGCAGTGCGTCACTGCCGCGATCTATCAGTCGGTGCCCGCCCTCGAGATCATCGTCGTCGACAATCTCAGCAAGGACGCCACGGCGGCCATTGTCGCCCAGCTGCAGCAGGAGTACCCCGAGGCGGGGATCCGCCTCCTCTCCCAGGATGCAGAACAGGGACTCATCCCGACCCGGAACCTCGGGCTGGATGCCGCCCAAGGCGAGATCCTCGGCCGCATCGATGCCGATTCGCTGCTCGAGCCGGACTGGGTCGAGGAAGTCATCAAGGCCTTTGCCGACCCGTCGGTCCAGGCGGCCACGGGTCCGGTCGTGTACTACGACATGCCGATGCGGCGCTTCGGCCTCAAGGCCGACGACAAGGTGCGGCAGCTCATGCTCAAGCTCGCGAGGCATCAGTACCACTTCCTCTTCGGCTCCAACATGGCGTTGCGCAAGAGCGCGTGGGAGAGGATCCGCGGCGAGGTCTGCCGTGACGAGAACGACGAGATGCACGAGGACATCGACCTCTCCCTGCACCTCGCCGAGCACGCAATGCACATCCAGTACTGGCCCGAGATGGTCTCCGGCATGTCTGCGCGCCGTCTCGAGGACTCGCCGCGGGACTATCGCTACTACGTCACGCGCTTCGACCGCACCTACAAGGCCCACAACGTGAAGAAGATCGCGCTCAAGGCGCCCATGGTCGTCTTCTTCTCCATCTACTTCCCGGCCAAGCTGCTGCGCGCGCTGCACGCGGCAAACTCCTCGCCAGCGGCCAAGCGCGCCCGCGTCAGCTAATCGGCGCCAAGCTCGGCTTCAACCGCGCGATCGCGCCTCGCGCGCCGCTGTCCGAGGACGACGACGGCGAGCCCGGCCAGGATGCAGGCAAGCCCCGCGTAGGTCCCGGCAGGGAGGACTTCGTGGAGGAACACCGCTGCGAGGATCGCGGCCCCCGGGATCTCGAGCAGGATGATCATCGAGACGACCAGCGGGCTCAGGGTCGCAACCAGATGGTTGAACGCCGTGTGCCCGACGAGCTGTGCGGCGATCGTGATCGCGAAGATCCCGGCCCAGCCGATGGGCTCGAAACCGGCCAGCCGCTGCCCCGACACGAGGGCGAGGATCGCGACGAGGACCGCGCACACGCCATAGCACAGAGCCGTGTACGTCCCTGTGCTCATGGTCTGGCGCGCTTGGCCTCCTGCCATCGTGTAGAGGCCGGCCAGGATTCCCCCCGCGACAGCGAGCAGGTCGCCCAGCAGTGCCTCGTGAGAACCGCCGAGATCCAGGCCGGTGATGGCCACGACCCCCACAAACGAAATCCCCAGCCCCACGATGACGGCCCGCGGCAGCCTGCGCCCCCGGATGAGCGAGACGACCGCAATCCATCCGGACTGGAGGCACACGAGGGCGGTTGCGGCGGCGACCGACGTGAGGGTCAGCGAGAGGATGAAGCACACGAAGTGGAATGCGAGGGCGAGGCCCGCAAGCGACGACCACAGATACTCGCGTCTGCCGAGCAGCCGGAACTGCCGCGGTTCCCGGATGGCCACGGGGGCGGCCATGACGACCGCGGCGAGGGCGTTGCGCCAGAACGCGATGGCGAGCGCCGTGACCGAGCTGCCCGCAAGGGTCGCTGCAATGAGGGGTCCGGACGAGGAGACGCCGAGCACGCCAAGGGCCGCCAAGAGGAGAGTCACCGGTCCACTCTATGCCCGGCTGGCGGGGCCCCCGATCCCGCGCCGCCGGTCTGGGAACCGCCGAGACGGCAGAAGCCCCGGCACCTTCGCAGGTGCCGGGGCTTCCCGGGGTGGAGGCAAGGGGACTCGAACCCCTAACCCCCTGCTTGCAAAGCAGGTGCGCTACCAATTGCGCCATGCCCCCGCATGCCATCCGGTCCCAAGCTATTCGACGGCGTCCGTCGTAGTGCTCCAGACCTTCTTCTGGGCTTCGGATTCCTGCACCTTCTTCACAACAAAGGCGCCCGCAACTGCAGCGATTGCGAGTGCAATCAGCTTCTTCAACGGGCACCTCCGAAGGTGGAAAGCAGGTTCCGTGGGCGTACCAGGACTTGAACCTGGGACCTCTTCGTTATCAGCGAAGCGCTCTAACCGCCTGAGCTATACGCCCCCAAGGCTCGATACGGCTCTATCGTCCATATTGCCCTCGGGCCGAGATAAGACTCTACAGCACCGAGGGCAACCGGGCCAAATCCGAATCAGTCGTCGGTGAGAGTGACTCCGATGCCCCCGACGAGGGCAGACGCAAGGTTGTAGAGCACCGCCGTGAGCATCGAGAGAGCCGTCAGGAGGACGACGTTGACGACCGCGATGATGGTCGCGAACGAGGCCACCTGACCGAGCGAGGCGACCTTGCGGAGGTCGAAGCCCCCGCTCTCCGAGCCCGCCACCTGACCGAGAAGGCCGTTGATCTTGTCGAAGATCCCCGTGATGTCGAGGACCGTCCACAGGACGATCGAGGCGACGACCGTCACGATGCCCAGGGCGACCGAGAGCAGGAACGCCATCTTGAGGACCGACCACGGGTCCACCTTGCTCACAAGGAGGCGTGCTCGACGCTGCTTGGCCTTGGGTGCCGGACGAACCAGGCCCTGGGTCGGGGCCCCGCCGAGAGGAGGCCGCTGCGCCGGGCGAGCGGCGGGTCGCTGACCCGCCCCCGCCGGGGCAACGCTCGGGCGTTGGGTCGCAGCGGTCGGAGCCTGGGAGCCACGAGGCTGATAGCCTCCCGACGACGGCGCCGCGGCCGGCCGCTGCGGCGGCCGCGCCGGTGGGGTCACCTGAGGGTAGCCCCCGGGACGGGCTTCATTCTCGGGCGTGCTCACTCGTTACCTCCGGGGTTCTCGACAGAGTCTCCGGTCAACGTTACGGCATCCCGAGCCTCCTCGCTCTCGTCGACCGGTTCGATCTCTGCATCGACCACCTCGCCCTCGACGGCCTCGGTGAGCCCACGCTCGGTGTTCCGCGCCACGGCGATGATGCGATCGCCGTCGTCCGGGCGTGCGAAGATGACGCCCATGGTGTCCCGGCCGGTCGCCGGCACGCCCGAAACTGCGGAGCGGACCACCTTGCCGCCCTCCATGACGACAAGGACCTCGTCCTCGTCATTGACGATCAACCCGCCCATCAGGTGGCCGCGGCCCTCCTGGTACTTGCCGACCTTGATGCCGAGACCGCCGCGACCCTGGCGCCGGTACTCGTCGACGGCCGTCTTCTTGGCGTAGCCAGCCTCGGTCACGATGAAGACGTACGAGCCCTCGCGGACGACATCCGCGGCGAGGAGTTCGTCGTCGTCCCTGAACTTCATTCCGGTCACGCCGCTCGTTGCGCGGCCCATGGGACGCAGGGCGTCGTCGTCGGCCGTGAAGCGCACGGACTGACCGTGCCGCGAGACGAGCAGGAGGTCGTCCGTCTCCGAGACGAGGCGCGCGGAGACGAGCTCGTCCCCGTCGCGCAGGTTGATCGCAATGACGCCTGCCGTACGGTTCGTGTCGTAGTCCTCGAGGCGAGTCTTCTTCACGAGACCGCTCTTCGTTGCCAGCACGAGGTACGGCGCCTGCTGGTAGTCGCGGAGGTCGAGGACCTGGGCGATCCGCTCATCGGGCTGGAACGCGAGGACGTTGGCAACGTGCTGGCCCTTCGCGTCGCGACCGCCCTCGGCGAGCTCGTACGCCTTCGCCCGGTACACCCGGCCGAGGTTGGTGAAGAAGAGCAGCCAGTGGTGCGTCGTCGTGACGAAGAAGTGCTCGACGACGTCGTCCCCGCGCAGCTGGGCGCCGCGGACTCCCTTGCCGCCGCGGTTCTGCTGCCGGTACTGGTCGCTGCGGGTCCGCTTGACGTACCCGCCGCGCGTGATGGTCACGACCATCTCTTCCTCGGGAATGAGGTCTTCGACGCTCATCTCGCCGTCGAAGCCCGCGAGGATGCGGGTGCGGCGATCGTCGCCGTACTTCTCGACGATCGTCCCGAGCTCCTCGGAGATGATCCCGCGCTGGAGCGCGGGGTCCGCGAGGATCTTGCGGTACTCCGCGATCTGGGCCTCGAGCTCGTCGCTGCGGTCCTGGATCTTCTGCCGCTCGAGGGCCGCGAGGCGGCGGAGCTGCATGTCCAGGATCGCGCGGGCCTGGAGCTCGTCGATCTCGAGGAGCGACATGAGCCCGTCGCGGGCCTCTTCGACCGTGGGGGAGCGGCGGATGAGGGCGATGACCTCGTCGAGCATGTCGAGGGCCTTGAGCAGGCCGCGGAGGATGTGGATCTCCTCCTCGGCCTTCCGCAGCCGGAACTGCGTGCGGCGGACGATCACGTCGATCTGGTGGGTCACCCAGTGGCGCACGAACGCGTCGAGCGAGAGCGTGCGCGGCACGCCGTCCACGATCGCGAGCATGTTCGCGGGGAAGTTGTCCTGCAGCTGCGTGTGCTTGTACAGGTTGTTGAGGACGACCTTCGCGACGGCGTCCCGCTTGAGGACGATCACGAGCCGCTGGCCGGTGCGGCCCGACGTCTCGTCCCGGAGGTCGGCGATGCCGTGGAGCTTTCCGTCCTTCACGAGCTCGGCGATCTTCATCGCGAGGTTGTCCGGGTTCGCCATGTACGGCAGCTCGGTGACCACGAGGCACGTGCGGCCCTGGATCTCCTCGACGTTGACGACGGCGCGCATCGTGATCGAGCCGCGGCCCGTGCGGTACGCGTCCTCGATGCCGCGGTGGCCGAGGATCGTCGCACCCGTCGGGAAGTCCGGTCCCTTGATCCGCACGAGGAGCGCCTCGAGGAGCTCCTCGCGCGTCGCCTCGGGGTTCTGGAGGTACCACTGGACGCCGTCGGCGACCTCGCGGAGGTTGTGCGGCGGGATGTTCGTGGCCATCCCGACGGCGATCCCGGAGGATCCGTTGACGAGCAGGTTCGGGAACCTGGCCGGCAGGATCGTCGGCTCCTGGTTCTTGCCGTCGTAGTTGTCCTGGAAGTCGACGGTCTCCTCGTCGA